>JBDNGR010000390.1:0-6043 GCA_041689165.1 Coxiellaceae bacterium | reverse complement strand
CGCCTCAAATTCGACTTAAGGTGGAAGCCTAGCTTCGCATCTTGAGGTGCGGTGGGTATAGAGCCCGTAATAATGACTAGCCAGCAGATTTAATTCAGTAGACCTTCGTAATGGATTACAACTGCTGTTTTTAGAATTTTATGTTAATCTGACACTGCTTTTTTAAATCATCTTAAGGAATAATAATGCCCACACGAGCCAAGAATAAATATAAAGGATTGAGAGAGACTCTTCGCTGGCTAACTTTACCGAACTCTGTGCTGGATTCACTCTTTGTGACTACGGCTGCTCGCACGGCAGAGTGGTCTAAATATGAAAGTTTGGGTGATGCAGTTTTAAGAGCTCTAGTCGTGCAGTTACTTTTTCATAAATTTAGGGTTAAAGGTGAGTTGCATGACGCAGTTGAAATCAGAGTGCAGAATACTAGTCCCTATATGATTGATACGGCGAAGGCGCTGGGTTTTGAAGCTTTGCTCAGACTTCACGAAACGACCGTGACAGATAAAATGTTGGTGGACACTTTGGAAGCATTTGTAGGAATGTGTGCAGACCACGGAATCTTTACAAACAAAAAAGCTAAGCCTTTTGTTGCTAAATATTTTACTGGCGATGCTCTAACATTGGACGCTGACAGTGGGCTTGGGCCAGCTGCGGCGGTGGCAGGTGCGGGTACAGGTGCTGCTGCTCCAGTAGCTACAAAGCCCGCTGCTGGTGGCGCCGGTGCAGGAATGCCTGTTAGGGTCAGCCCAGTAGCGGCAGTGAAGAGTGCTGCAGTTTTACCCGCAAGTAAGGCTGCAGCTGGTTTGTTTGGTGGGGGCGGAGGAGCAGGTGCGCCTGTAATCCCATCGCATTCGAAGGCTGAGATGGCGATAGCCGCGAAACCGGCGATAACTTTTCTGAGTAAGGTCGCTTAGATGATGCAGTTAGTTAAAATAAACGAGAAGGGCCAGGTGATCGAGGATAAAGCAATGGACGACCTGCTACACTTTGCGCAAACGACTGGGCTCGATCTGGAGGCGCGTGTTGCGGATTTTGGCGGGACTTCAATTATGGCTAAGCTTGAACGTTGGTCTAGCGGTTCACCTGCAAAGCATAATCAGATAGTTGCAACTCATCTCGTGAGCCGTTTAAAAGCGAGCTTAGGCCCAAAACCTTAAGCCAAGCTTGTTTGATAGTTTGTCGTCTGGAGAGTTAGATTAGGGGTAGAGAAATCTACCCTTATTTTTGACAGCTTATTCGCCCGCTTTTTTGCGAGCAGTTTTCGCGAATTTAGCTTGGAAGCGTTCAATACGGCCAGTTGAGTCAATGCGTTTGTGTTGGCCAGTGTAGAAAGGGTGGCACTTAGCGCAGACATCAAGGTTTAAGTCTCTATCCATAGTAGAACGGATAGTGAACTTATTACCACAGCTGCAGCTAACATTAATTTCATTATAAGCAGGATGAATTTCTGGTTTCATTTAATTTGGCCTCTGAGTCTCTAGCGCGCAACTATAGCGGATTAGAAGTCCTTCTGCAAGCCGACTATAGCCCTAGACTACCAACCACTGTGGGTTGTAATCCCTCGCTAGGATGGTAGTATACCCCGTGTTTTTGCGGGGGGCTTAAGCTTCACTCGGGTTAAAGTCTCAAGGATTGGTAGAGATAGTCTGGATACTTCATGGACGATCGGACTTAAGATAGGCGTGTTTGCTTTTAGCAAAGAGAAAGCATCTCTAGCAAGAAGTTTCAAAGCTATGTTCCGCGCGCTTCTTAGAATGCTTTAATCCAAAAAGGGTAGTTGAAATTATAGTAAGAAGGGCTAATGGGTTGAAGGTACTGGGTTTTTTGAAAATTATTTCGAAAGCAGTAGTCACTACTACGGTGAGAAGAAATTTTCAAAAAAAACCGGCAGCTTCAATTTATTACACCTTAGGTAGTGGATTACAACTGCCTTTTTTAGGTTTGAAGTATAACGGGTTACGGCCCCAGCTCTCTGGGGGTTTTAGTTGAAACTTAAGGAAATAGCATGAGCTCTTTGACAGCTAAACGAAACGCTTGGTTAGCTTGGTTAATTGTTTCACTCGCCGCGATTTACTATTGTTATGAATATTTACTGCGTGTATCGCCGAGTGTGATGGCGCAGCCACTGATGCACACCTATAAATTAAGTGCGGCTTCCTTTGGTCACCTGTCAGCAATTTACTATTATGCTTATATTCCAATGCAATTATTGGTGGGTATATTACTTGACCGCTATGGCCCACGTCGTTTGTTAACGATGGCTACTTTTTGCTGCTGTATAGGTACTTATCTGTTTGCTGCTACCGATGTTTTAGCGGTGACTGAAGCGGGTCGATTCTTGATGGGTTTTGGCTCAGCATTTGCGTTTGTGGGGGTGTTGAAGTGTGCCAGCATTTGGTTGTCGCCAAATCGTTTCGGTTTGATTTCGGGTTTAGCATTAGCTTTAGGAATGTTAGGTGGTGTGTTAGGTGTGGTGTTCTTAACATGGTTGGTAGATGTGCTTGGTTGGAGACAAACATGTTTTTGGGCCGCGGCTTTTGGTGTTTTGCTTGCTTTAGCACTCTATGCTGTTATTCGTGATAAGAATGAGCATGCTAATTTCAAAGTGCAACCTACTCAGCTGCATAGCGTGAAGCTAGTCTGGCCTGAATTGTTGAGCATCTTCAAAAATCCGCAAATTTGGATTAATGGTGCTATTGGTTGTCTACTTTATATGTCGCTTTCAACTTTTGCCGAACTATGGCAGATCCCTTATTTGAAACAGGGTTTAGATTTTAGTTCTGAAGAAGCAGCTCACGCAGCTTCGATGGTGTTTTTGGGCTGGGGTATTGGTGGTCCTTTAATGGGCTGGCTATCTGATATGATTCATCGTCGTCGTATTCTAATGACCATTGGTGGTTTTATTGGTGCGATTCTGTTGATGATGGTTCTTTATGTGCCGCATTTAAGTCATGGCATGATGTTGTTTATATTCTTTGTGTCAGGTCTTGCTTGCAGTGCTCAAGTGCTTATTTTCCCGATTAGCCGAGAAATTAGTCCGCCTATGTTAACGGGTACTGCTCTAGCCATTACTAACATGATCACTATGTTAGGTGGTTTATTAGTACCTATTGTAGGTATGGTGTTGGATCATCTGTGGGATGGCAGCATGGTGAGCGGTGTGCGTAATTATTCTGAACATGATTACCGTGTTGCTTTAACTATTATTCCCATTGGATTCTTAGTGGCTTCGATATTGAGCTTCTTCTTGAAGGAAACTTTTTGTAAGCAACAAGAGTTTTAAGTTCTTTGTAGCAACTGTCTTGAAGCTTAAGCTTCAAGACAGTTGCTACGGTGCCAGTATGCTTGCAGCTGTATATGTTGGGCAGGCACTGATGTACAGTTGAGAGGGCAACCACGGGGGATTGCCCCTACGCCCAACCTACAAAACCTTAATGCTCAGCGCATGAATATCCTGTTCCATCATTTCCCCTAGCGCCTTATAAATCATCTGATGTTGCTGTAATTTGCTTTTGCCAGCGAATGCTTCGGCACAAATGCTCACCGCAAAATGCCCTCTGCCATCACGTGTTCCGGGATGTCCTACATGCAGATGACCTTCGTCAACTACTTCAAGAGTGCTTGGTGCAAAGGCTTCAGTTAGTTTTTTATGAATGAGTTCAGTGCGATTCATTTTAGAATACCTGCTTAAAGGGTTTTACATAAATTCGTGCGTAGACACCCGCCGTAACATAGGGATCAGCTGCAGCCCATGCTTCAGCATCATCTATGTTATCGAAGGAAGCGATAATGATGCTGCCGCAAAAGCCGTGGCTGGCATGTTCATCTTGATCTTGGTTGAGGAGGGGGCCCGCTATTAATAAGCGATTTTGCGCTTTTAATTCTTCTAAACGTTTTAAATGTACGGGGCATACCGTGCGACGCAGTTCCAGAGAGTGGGGTACATCTTCACCATAAATACAGTAATACATATACTTAACCTTTTTTGGTTTTGATTCCATCCGTGACATGACGCGCGACATAAAAAGCTTGTGCTACACAAAAAACGAGTGTTAGTCCCAAGGTGCCAAATAATTTGAAATTGACCCAGGTATCAGTGTCATAGTGATAAACAACATATAAATTAGCGGTGCCCATTAGAGCAAAAAAAACTCCCCAGCTTAAATTAATATTTTTCCAGGTTTTAATCGGTAATTGTACTTGTTCAGCAAGCAGTCGTTTGATCAGAGGAGTTCTGGAGCCAATTATTTGACTGCCTAATAGTGCAAGAGCAAACGCCCAATAAATAATAGAGGGTTTCCATTTGATGAAAATATCATTGTGAGAAATCAGTGTGGCACCACCCATTGAGACAATTAACACGAGAGTGATTAAATGCATCTTTTCAAAGCGCCGATACTTTAACCAGTAAACACCCACTTGCAAAAATGCGGCGATAATCGTGACCGTAGTGGCAGCGTAAATACCATAGAACTTGTAGGCCACAAAAAAGCAAATAATCGGAAAATAGTCATACAGGAATTTCATGCCTGCTACCTTAACATAGTTTCGGTGACGTGACATATCTGCGCTTTTGCGAAACAATCGGAGCGGAAATAATGACGTTTTTACTCCTGTGGCTTGTCCTCGTATCCGCATTTTCATCAGTCCTTTGGCCACCTGTTCTCTCACCTTTGTCTGGCTAGTTTCGAGGGTCTTTATCAGTTATCATCTGACCAGCTTTTTTACGAGATAGGTTAATATGGAAATCGTCGCAGCGCAGGATAGTGAGGCCTTAGCCAGGGTAGGGCTAGAGTTCATTACCCAGTTACCCCAAGATCTTTATATTCCACCGGGCGCCTTAAAGGTCATTTTAGAGGCTTTTGAAGGACCCCTAGATCTGCTTCTTTATCTGATCAAGAAGCAGAATATTGATATTTTAAATATCCCGATTGCTGAATTAACGCGCCAGTATGTAAGCTATGTGGACTTGATGCACGAGCTACAGCTTGAGCTAGCAGCCGAGTATTTGGTTATGGCGGCGATGCTTGCAGAAATTAAGTCACGTATGCTCTTGCCCCGACCTGTCAGTGCTGATGGCGAAGACGGCGAGGATCCGCGAGCCGAGTTGGTACGTCGTTTGCAGGAGTACCAACGTTTTCGACAGGCAGCAACCAACCTGGATGAATTACCCCGAGTCGAGCGTGACGTGTTTACCACCGACGTCCTGCAGCCGGTTATGGATCTAAAAAAAGCCTACCCGGATGTGAACTTTGCCGAAATCATGAAGGCCATGCGTGATGTTCTAAGTCGCGCTAAGCTCTACACCCAACATATGGTTGCACCCGAGGTGCTGTCGATTCGTGAACGCATGACTCGGGTATTAGAGCGCCTAAAAGGCGATGAATTTATCCCTTTCACGGAACTGTTTAGCGTGGAAGAAGGACGAATGGGTGTGGTGGTTACACTAATCGCCATATTAGAGTTAATGCGACTGTCGGCCCTTGAATTAGTACAAGCGGAAGCTTTTGCCCCTTTCTACGTAAAATCCAGAGGAACGCCCGTTGAGATAAAGGATAGTGAATTCGATGAGCAATGAACATTTAAAATCAATCATTGAGGCTGCTATATTTGCAGCCGGTGAGCCAATGAATAGCGAGCGTTTACAGCAGCAGCTATTTGACCCCAATAATAAACCCAGTATCAAGGATATTAATGCGGCTCTTGAAGAGATACGCATAGATTATCAATCACGCCCTTTAGAGTTAGCCGAGGTGGCTAGTGGACATCGCTTTCAAGTGCGTAGTGACTATGCGCCGTGGTTACAGCGTTTGTGGGAGAAAAAACCCCCGCGCTATTCACGAGCATTGCTCGAGACTTTAGCCTTAGTGGCTTATCGTCAACCTATTACGCGCGGTGAAATTGAAGATGTACGCGGAGTTGCTATTAGCACCAACATTATGAAACTGTTGCAAGAGCGTGATTGGGTGAAAATATTGGGATACAAAGATGTGCCGGGTAAACCTGCGTTGTATGGGACTACTAAAAACTTCTTAGATTATTT
>JBDNGR010000389.1:0-2235 GCA_041689165.1 Coxiellaceae bacterium | reverse complement strand
TTCAAAGTGCCACACTACTCTCGCCGTTGGTTCAGCGATTGCAGGCTATTATCCAAAGTTCATCCGTTGCTTAGGCCGATGAAACCACTGTTCAAGTATTAAAGGAATTAAATCGAAAAGCAGAAACTAAGTTTTATATGTGGTTCTTTGCAGGAGGTACAGCTTCACAACGGTGTGCCGTGTATCCATATCATCCCACCCGCGGTGGCCAAATAGCTCGGGCCTTTTTTGAAGGATATCAAGGTTATTTACACTGTGATGGTTATACAGGATATGCCGATTTATGGCGTGAGGGAAAAATCATCGGTGTGGGATGTTGGGCACATGCACGTCGTTATTTTGTGAAAGCCTAACAACAAGCTAAAGATTTTCGAGGATTTTATGATCACGTCTTAAAAGAAATCCAGAAACTCTATGCCCTTGAGAAATTAGCCAAGGATCAACTTTATTCTCTTGAAAAATGACAGTCTCTTCGACAAAACCCTTTCTAGTCTTCACCGCTTTTCAGCCAGCTAGCAACCCAAGCTTTCCAGTAGGATCGCTTCTCTTCCTTGCTCAAATTCGTTAACTCTTTTTGCATAACATAAACCCTCATCATAACTAAGGATTTTAATATGCAGCTCTGCTTGGTTAAATTCTGGAGGTGGTTTATTGAGCGCTCACAGTCCTCATTTATCGCACATAAACTGCGGACCTTCGAAAAGCGCGTGCCGCGCCTTAAGCCAAAATATCTAATTTATAGACGTGTCATTGAATCGATCATTCTTTTAATTAGCACACAAAGAATATTTAAATGCCTGCAACCCTGATTGAGTAATATCGTTAAATTAGCTGTGTTTAAGAGTTTCTTAATTTTTATCTGGTATATTAGCTCTCCAATAAATTAGTAAATTACCACCGAACGTTAGGACATGGCGACTATTACTTTCATTTTTCGAAAGCGATGATTAGCAGATTCTGCTACGGATGGAGAGAGGTTAAGAGTGATTCCTGTGTTGAATGCAATACGTCAAGCTTGTCGTAATTTTGCGAACTTATTTTTGCGACCACAACAAGTATTACCAACATATATGCCAGTGGGTCATATTGTAATAACAACGGTGCCAACTATGGTTGCTGCGCGCGATGAGGAAAGAGTAGATCAGGCTGCTGGTGATGATGTTGACCCTAAGTTAACGGCGCGCTCCGCTGCGTATAATGCGGCTGAGACGCCGGTCAATGGCGCTACTACTCTGCCAGCTGTAACAGAGCCGGGAGCTGCATTTGTCAGTTCAGCATCTCTTTCACCACCTGTTTATCTTGCAAACACTAGGGAACGATCGGTGTCTGCAATTGTAGCTGCAAAAGAGCCAGTCTTAGCTCCACCTTCGGCAGTTGCGATGTCTGCACCCAGTTTAGGACCAGAGGTTCTTGAGGATTTAGTTGTTACAGCTCCAGCGGTTGCTGGAGCAGGTAGTGCTGCTCGATCGCCGCATGCTCCAGCTTCAATTCAGGAAGGATATCCTCGACCTTCTATTCAAAGACATAGCGTAATGGCAGTAGCCCCATCATTTAGCTTATGTGCAGATGATGTTCGTCATAGCGAACAATTAATTTTTTCCAAAAAAATTAAAACTGCTTTTGCAGAAAGATATACTGCAGCATCTTTGCCTACCCCAGACACGCTCTTAACAAGTCTGTCTAAGAAAATGATCACATACATTGAGAAAGAAATTAAAGGTCGTATACCGGATGATTTGGTGCTGAAACCGTATCTTTTAGCCAAAGATCTTGACGGAATTAATATTACTTCAGTTAGCTTCTGGTATCGTGATACCGGTCAAATATTTGAAGCCTTTGTAATTCGCGTAAACGAAGATGAAAAATATGTGCGCCTCAACATAATGTCGTCCAAAGATTTTCATGCTGGAGTTATCAAAGATATACTACCGCAGCCGCTTAAGCTAAATAGGTCTGCCCATTCGACAGGAACAACTTCATCTGCGGCAGCAGCAGGGGTGGCTAGCTGGGCTAAGCGGCGATCAGTGTCTCTCTTGGGCACTGTGGCTCCTTCGGGCGAGATGATTAAATCTACTGAATTAGCAGCAAATGCAGGAGTGGGAACGCCAAGCCTTTTGCTCAATCAGAACGCCGCAACTTCTTGCAAGCTGAAACCCTAGCTTCGCAGCTCGAAGGTCGATGGGTATATACCCATCGACCCTCAAGCTGCGAAGCTAGGCTTCCACCTTAAGTCGA
>JBDNGR010000388.1:0-7466 GCA_041689165.1 Coxiellaceae bacterium | reverse complement strand
TCATGATCGCTTTGGTAATCTTCAAGAAACTCATATTGCTGTTGGGTTAGGGAAATAGATAATTTTTGTCTGTTCATGAACGCGACCCTCTTTGGGATACCGACTGTACTACCGATAATCCTACCAATTTGCACACGAAATAGCTATTATTTTTAGAGAATGGACTACTTTTTCGCCCGATTAGGCCAAAGAAGGTGCTTAATTTTTTTATCACAACCGAGCTAAAGCCTTACTACCAACAACACGAACTAGCATTTATTTAAAAGACAGTAATAAAAGCCATCAGCATCATGATCACCCGGCAGTATTTGTAAGCCATGAGCAAGCTGAAAACCCAAGCCCAAAGAAAGAGGTGTGCTTTTAGCATCAGCGTGTTGATCTAAAAATCGGACTATTTGCTTTTCGTTTTCTTCAGGTAATACAGAACAGGTTGAATAGAGCAAAGAACCACCCGGCTTAAGTAATGACCAAAGCTTTGTCAGCAGCTCTGCTTGTAGCACTACTTGTGGGATCACATCTTCCGGATGCCTGAGTACTTTGATATCAGGATGGCGTCGCAGAACTCCCGTGCCAGAGCATGGGGCATCTAATAAAATCGCATCAAATAATTCGTTGTCAGATAATTCTGCAGCATCTTGGGTGATGATATTTATTGTTGAAGAATCGAGCTGTAGGCGCTGAAGATTTTCGTGCAACATTGTTAAACGTTCTTCGTTAATGTCAATAGCCACCAGCTCTTTTAAATCAGGTTGAACTTCCAATAAGTGTGTGGTTTTACTGCCTGGAGCCGCACAAGCATCTAAAATTCGCTCACCCGGCTTCGGTTGTAAAATAACAGCGGCTAATTGGCCCGACAGATCTTGTACGGAGCATAAACCATTAAAAAAACCCGGTAATTTATTAACAGAAACGGCTGTTTCAAGCTGAATTGCTGAGGGTGCGAGCTCTATTATTTTTGCTGGGATGTCTTGTTCGATGAGAAGTTTTAAATAAGCAGCTGTGGTGATTTTTTGTTGATTGACTCGCAGTGTAAGCGGTGCTCGTCGATTGTTGTAAGCTAAAATATTTTGATATTGTTCGGGATACGCTTTTTTTACTTTACCGATAAACCATTGTGGATGAGCATAAAGGCCTTCTTCTGTTTGATCAGCTATTTTTAAATAAGAATCGGGATTAGTGATAAACAAGCGGAGTGTTTTATTGATCAAGCCTTTAGCCCAAACTTTATTTAAGCTTACAACGGCGTTTACACTCTCAGAAACGGCAGCATGGTCTGGAGTTTTTAAATAAAGCAGTTGATATAAACCTATCAGCAATACACAGTGAACATCGAAGTATTTATTTGGTATGGGTTTGTTCAATAAGCTACTAGCGATAATGTTAAGGCGATAAAAATAACGCAGCGTGCCAAAACAAAGCTCTTTAATTAAACCAAGATCTTTATGTTCTGGTAATTTTTCAAGCAACACATCCAGCGAGCGCTGTTGTTTTAAAACTGTGCTGATGACTTCAGCGGCAATTGCGCGAGCATTATTCATAGATACCTCTCGACCCTCGAGATACGAGTTGTAAGCTTCATCTTGACGTCGCATTAGCCCGCTTCGTCAAGCACAAAAGCTCGAAAGAGCCCCACTATTCCTTCGCTTTTGCGGAATGTCATCGGGCCACTGCTCGCAAGCTGAAACTTAAAACTTCGCAGCTCGAGCGTCGAGAGGTATACCTCAAGCTGCGAGAGGTGTTGCGGGTTGCAATTGCGACAAATCTGCCACCAAGCTAAACAAATTTTGTAGCTCGTAAAGCAAAGCTAAGCGGTTTTCACGAAGCTTTTTGTCATCAGCCATAATCATGACCTGATCAAAAAATTGATCGACAGGTTCTTTGAGGGTGGATAACTCAGCAAGCGTTTTTGTATAGTCTTCTGTCTCATAAAGTTTAATAATTTTATCACGGATGTTATTGAGTTTAGACCAGAGGGCTTGCTCTGCCGCATCAACCAATAAATTTTCATGTAATCTATGTGTGCTTTTAGTGGCTTGCTTTTTGAGCATGTTATTAACGCGTTTATTAGCGGCAGCTAAACTGGCTGCTTCAGCTAATTTTTGGAACTCAATGACCGCATTCACGCGCTTTGAAAAATCGAGTAGGTTGGTTGGATTCCTAGCATTTACCGCCTCAAACACATCAGCGCTAATTCCTTGCTGTGCATACCACGCTTTTAAGCGATCTAAAATAAACGCAAAGCTATCATTCACCACATCTTCGTTAATTAGCGTGCCCTTATAAGATTTGGCAACCCACTTAAGCAAGATGAGCAAATCGAGAGAAAACTGTTTTTCTAGGAGGGTGCGAATGAGGCCAATCGCAGCGCGACGCAAACCAAAAGGGTCTTTGTCGCCCGTTGGTTTTTTGTTTATGCCTAAGGTCCCCACCAGGGTATCTAATTTGTCGGCTATTGCCACAATAGCACCAATGTCGCTTTCAGCGACCGCATCTTTTGCAAAGCGCGGCTGATAATGTTCTTTGATGGCTAGAGCTACTTCTTTGGGTTGTTGTTCATTTAAGCTATAGTAATAACCCATAATACCTTGTAACTCAGGGAATTCCTTGACCATTTCTGTTACTAAATCCGTTTTTGCGATTAAACCGGCTTGTTTAGCAGCGCCTGTATCACGATCTAAAAGTTTCGCAATATGTTCAGCATTGTGACTAATGCGCTGAGCCTTATCTTCCATGCTGCCTAATTCTTTTTGATAGACCAGGGTTTTGAGTATCGGTAAGCAATCGCCTTTCAAAGATTTTTTCAAATCATTTTTATAAAAGAATTCTGCATCAGAAAGACGAGCATTGATAACGCGTTCATTGCCACTGACAATCGCCAAAGGATTTTTACTTTCAATATTACTAATGACTATAAAGTAAGGTTGTAGCTGGCCGGCTTTATTAACCATCGGAAAAGTTTTTTGATGCGTTTTCATCGAACAAATCAAAACTTCTTTAGGTATCTCAAGGAAACGACGATCAAAGTGGCCAATATGCAGCGTGGGCCACTCGACCAAACCACATACTTCATTTAGTAGTTCTTCATCAACCAAAGCTTGAGCGTTTTGTAAAGGAGCTTTTTCAAGGAGATGTCGAATAAGTGCGCGTCGTTCTGCAAAATCGGCAATCACTTTATGCTGACGCATTAACTCAACGTATTGGCTTGGGTTTTCGATATTGATAGCTGCTGGAGAATGAAAGCGATGACCGTGTGACTGACGAGCTGTTAATTTACCTAAAACTTTGCCATTAATAAGTTCTTGGCCAAATAGAAGCACAACCCATTGCACAGGCCTTATAAACTCTATGTCATGTGCGCCCCAGCGCATGGTTTTGCCGAGCGAAAGCTTCTTTAAACCCGAATTGATGATATCGATAAGCAGATCAGAAGTTTTTTGTCCTTCTTGTTTAACTTTGCAGAACACCCATGACCCCTTTGGCGATTCACGTACCTCAAGATGATCAAGTGAAAGCCCACAGGATTTTGCAAAACCAAGGCACGCCAAAGTAGGGGTGCCATTTTTATCATAGGCGGCGTCCATGCTTGGACCTTGACGCTCAATCGTGCGAGTGTTCTGAGTTGTAACTAATTCTTTTACCACGATCGCTAAACGTCGTGGTGTCACAAATGATTTAATCTCGCGAAAAGCTAAATCACTTTGCTGTAATTGCTCAGCAATAGCTTTTTCCAAGCCCTGCGATAGATTTAGCAATTGCTGTGCGGGTAATTCTTCACAACCAATTTCAAAGAGTAAATCACGAGTTTGCATAAGAGGCTCGCTTTAGCATGGGAAAGCCTAGGCTTTCTCGCGCAGCATAATAAGTTTTGGCCACTTCTTGCGCGAGCTTTCGTATGCGCAAAATAATAGCTTGGCGCTCTGTGACAGAGATCGCCTGTCGTGCGTCTAATAAATTGAAAGTGTGAGACGCTTTCAGCACCATTTCATAGGCGGCCAAAGGAAGATTCAATTCACACAGTTTTTCTGCACTTTTTTCAAAATGATCAAATTGTTCTAGTAAAAATGGCACATCAGCATGTTCAAAGTTGTAGGTGGAAAGCTCCACTTCATTTTGGTGAAATACATCGCGATAAGTAACCGGACCACGCGGGCCATAGGCCCAAACTAAATCAAATAGATTATCAACGCCCTGTAAAAACATAGCGATACGTTCTAAGCCATAGCTAATCTCGCCGGTGACAGGTTTACACTCTAGACCACCCACCTGTTGAAAATAAGTGAATTGCGAAACCTCCATGCCGTCTTGCCAAACCTCCCAACCCAAACCCCAGGCACCCAAAGTAGGGGATTCCCAGTTGTCTTCTACAAAGCGTAAATCGTGTACTAGAGGATCGATCCCTAATTCACGCAATGAGTTTAAGTACAGGTCTTGAATATTGTCAGGCGATGGCTTCAGTACGACCTGAAATTGATAGTAGTGCTGAACACGATTGGGGTTCTCACCATAACGACCGTCGGTAGGACGACGCGAGGGTTGCACATAGGCTGCGAACCAGGGTTCAGGGCCTATGGCTCGTAAAAATGTGGCTGGATGAAAAGTTCCGGCGCCAACTTCCATATCAAGTGGTTGTAAGATAACACAAGCTTGTTTTGACCAATATTCTTGTAGTTTAAAAATTATTTCTTGGAAACTTATTTTTTGTGAGGAGTTGCTATTGTTCATTTTAGGTGTTGCATATGGCCAGCTGGTAAACTGGCCATACGGCATTGCATTTATTGACTTAACTTATCAATCTGAGTTTGTAGTGCTTTTTGACTGGTTGCCCCAGGAATAAAAGCAAATTGTGTGCCTGAGCGGTTGGCTAAGACAAAGGCAGGTGTTCCCATTAGCTTTAAGTCTTGTGCTAACTGCATGGTATTTTCAATTTGATTTGAAATTTCGCTAGCGGCAAGATCTTTATTCAGTTGGTCAGTATTAAGACCCACAGACTTAGCTATTTCTAAGATTTTTTCTTTACTAAGCGGGTTACCTGCTTTCATTAAAGCATTATGGAATGCAAAATATTTGCCTTGTTTTTGTGAAGCTAATGCCGCTTCAGACGCAAATTCAGAAGCGCCACCAAAAATAGGCATTTCTTTGAATACGACCCTTAGGTTCTTATTTGCTTTAATTAGCTGATCAACAATCTCTGTCATTTCTTTACAATGACCACATTGATAATCAAAAAACTCAACTAAAGTAACGCCGCCCTGTGGGTTGCCAGCAACAGGAGAATGTACATCATTAAATAATTGCTTGGTGTGGTTTTTAATGGCACCCATAGCAGCTTTTTCTTGGCCTTGTTGCATTTGATCGCGTAATGCTTCAGAGGCTTCTACTAAAACTTGTGGGTTGCTCACCAAATAATCATGAACTACTTGTTGAAGCTGTTGGACTTGCTGGCTCGAGAATGCATCAGAAGCAGCAGCTTCAGCATTGGAGTAAGTGGTAAAAATTGTCGACACGAACATAGCGGCCATGACTAAATTGGTTTTCACAGAAAGACCCCTGCTTAGTAATTATTGAAGATGCCAATATAAACTATTTATTTGTACGAGTGAACAGAGCCTAGCAGTTTTTAGGCAGCAATGGCCGCTTTAAGTTGTAGCATGGCATTCTTTTCGAGCTGACGAATTCGCTCAGCTGAAACTTGGTATTTAGCCGCAAGTTCATGCAAGGTCAGCTTATCTTCGTTTAACCAGCGCTGTTGTAAAATATCTTGGCTACGTGGGTCTAGTTTTTTCAAAGCTGCATGTAACTTGTGCCCTTGAGAGTGAGCCCAGTTATCAGACTCAAGCAGGTTGGCTGGGTTATATCGGTTATCTTCCAGATAGTGAACGGGTTTGAATGCGTGTTCATCATCTTCGGTATCGGCATCAAAGGACGCATCGACCGTGTTGAGGCGAGTTTCCATTTGTCGAACATCGTTTGCGTTTACATTGAGTTCTTGAGCAACAGCTTGAACTTCATCTTCACTCAACCACGCCAAACGTTTGTTTTTGGTTAGACGTCTCAAATTAAAAAAGAGTTTGCGCTGAGCTTTAGTGGTCGCTACTTTAACAATCTTCCAATTACGTAGCACAAATTCATGAATCTCTGCGCGTATCCAATGCACTGCAAAGGACACTAAACGCACACCTTTGGAGGGGTCAAAGCGCTTGACCGCTTTCATTAGACCAATATTGCCTTCTTGAATAAGGTCTGCCTGGGCTAAGCCATAGCCATTATAGCCACGCGCAATACGCACCACAAAACGCAGATGCGATAGGATTAGGCTGCGAGCAGCCGCGAGATCTTGCTTGTCGTGTAAGCGCGCAGCCAGATCTTGTTCTTCTTCTAAGCTGAGTAAGGGGATTTGATTAACCCATTGAATGTATGAATTAATGCTACCCAAAGATAGGGCTGATTGAAGGTTTTGTAATTCATATGTCATGACTAGCACTCACCGTTTTTAGGCGCTAATCTTAGCACTCTCATTGGTTGAGTGCCAGAGGATAGCCATGTCTGTAGCGGCAATTTAGTAATGTCACCTTTAGCAATTTAGAGATGTCACCTAGGTTAGGGATTCAGCTAGCCTGAAGACCTGCTAAAAGCCAGGAGACAGATGATGCAACAAGGACTATGACTGATGAGTCAGCAAGAGCTATACCCATCGTACTTCGAAATGCGAGTTGTAACTTGCATCTTGACGTTTCATTAGCCCGCTTCCTCAATCACAAAAGCTCGAAAGAGCCCAACTATCTACAGAGTTCAAAAGTAGCTCACGGGTCAGCGTTCAATGGGGAAAGTGTGCTGAGAATAGACTCGAGCGCGCTGCGAGGATACATTTAAAGCGAAACTTCTTTGAAAATATTACTTTAATGCTAGTGACTGATCAGCTTCACGTATGACTTTTTCTACCATACCCTCTTTGGTTAAATGACCTGTTTTATGAAGTTCATAGATCCTGTTGGCTAGTATTTCTACCTTTGCACCATCTAATTTTTTGGCTAGTTCAAGATTGTACAAGCCCGCATCTTCTAGCTGGGCTGAAAAAACCCCCATCGCTCTTAGTAGAGAGAATAACGGTTCTTTGTAATCTTCATCATCCGGTGACTTAACCGCGAGTATATACCCATCGCACCTCAAGATGCGAAGTTTTAAGTTTCAGCTTGCGAGCAGTAGTCCGATGAGGATTGAGCAAAAGCGAAGGAATAGTTGGGCTCTTTCGAGCTTTTGTGATTGAGGACGCGGTCTAATGCGACGTCAAGATGCAAGTTACAACTCGCCTCTTGAGGTGCGATGGATATATATTTCTCAGTGGCAGTCATGCCTTTAGTGATTCTTCGCCAATTTTTGTCAGAGGGAGTAGAACTAGAAAACATCATTGGGGGTATTTTAGATCCATGTGTTGATACGCTGCATAGCTTTTTGTATAAAGGTGCAAG
>JBDNGR010000387.1:0-1223 GCA_041689165.1 Coxiellaceae bacterium | reverse complement strand
TTCATCCGCGATGAGTAATGATGGTTTGGTGACCACTGCACGTGCAATACCAACTCGCTGTTGCTCACCGCTCGATAGTTCTTGGGGGTAAAACCTAGCCTTATTCAATAAGCCCACCTTGTCGAGTGCGGCACTCACGCGCCGCTTAATTTCTTGGGGAGTAAAGCCATTGATGACTAAAGGCAGAGCTACATTTTCAGCAACTGTTCGCGTTAATAATAACTGAGGGTTTTGAAATACCATCCCAATATCGCGGCGTAACAAAGGAATTTCGCGACGTGATAATTGGGCAAGATTTCTATCGTTAACCACAATTTGACCACGGGTTAGTGACTCAATCACCATTATCAATTTTAGAATTGTTGTTTTGCCAGCGCCGGAATGGCCGGTGAGAAAAGCCATCTCGCCAGCTTCCAAGTGAAAATTAAGATTATTAAGAACTTGATGAGTATCGTATTCTTTACAAACATTAATAAAACGAATCATCTAAGCCTCAAGTTTTTCATTCATTTTTTAGGACTGTACCCATCGTACTCCGAGATGCGAAGCTAGGGTTTCAGATCGCGAGAAGTTGAGGCGTTCTAATTGAGCAAAAGGCGAGGAATAGTTATTCTATTTCGAGCTTTTTGTGATTGAAGAACGCCTCAAAGAGGACTATACCTAATTAGCTAAACAAAGCCTCTACAAAATCTTCTGCACTAAAGGGACGTAAATCATCAATTTTTTCACCAACGCCGATAAAACGAATGGGTAATTTCAGCTCGTTACAGATGGCAAAAACGATCCCACCTTTAGCGGTACCATCAAGTTTGGTGAGAGTAACAGAAGTGAGCCCAATTGACTGATGAAACAATTTTGCTTGATTAAGGGCGTTTTGGCCCATGCTTGCATCAATGACTAGCATGACTTCATGCGGTGCATCAGGATTAATTTTTGTTAAAACGCGCTTAATTTTTTCTAATTCGCGCATAAGGTGGTCTTGGGTGTGGAGTCGGCCAGCTGTATCGGCTAAGAGTAAGTCGTAATTTCTAGAAGTAGCGGCTTGCATCGCATCGAAAATCACTGAAGCACTATCAGCTCCATTGTGTTGCGCAATAACGGGGACTTGATTGACCTCACCCCAATGCTGTAATTGTTCAACAGCCGCAGCACGAAAAGTATCGCCAGCCGCAAGCATAACTTTAGCGTTTTGTTTTTGATAATAGTGAGCAAATTTAGCAATA
>JBDNGR010000386.1:0-4695 GCA_041689165.1 Coxiellaceae bacterium | reverse complement strand
GCAACCACCCAAATGCCCACACAAGTATTGCCCCTACAGGTTCTTCGTAGCAAGTTTCATTATAAATAAATAATTCGGAGTATTGGGCGCAAGCGACACTCTCTGAATCAACCGCGGTCTTGTAGGGGCGGGCCCCCGTGCCCGCCCTCTTTCAGTTGGGTGTATGTTTAATAAATAACATCAATGCGTAATGCACGGGCCTGCCTGTGTATAGGTGTGGTAAATGGCACTGATGTAAAGTTGAGAAGGCAACCACCCAATATCCACACAAGTATTGCCCCTACAGCAAACTAATGTACCAACTTATGCTTAGGCCACACATCAAGAATGGCTTTAACCACAGTAGCCAAAGGAATCGCAAAGAACATACCCCAAAAGCCCCACAAGCTACCGAAGACTAAAATGGCGACAATAATCGCGATTGGGTGGATATTCATCGTTTCAGAAAACAATAAAGGTACCAGCACATTACCATCGAGAATTTGAATCACTGTATAGGCGATAATCAAATAGACGAAGTGTGGGCTCATCCCCCACTGCAAAAAGGCAATTACGACTACAGGAATAGTTGCTACCACGCCACCGATATAAGGCACGGTGACAGCCAAGCCCGTCAAAGTGCCCAACAATACGGCATAGGGCAAACCCATAATCACAAAGGTCACGATCGTGACAATACTGACAATAATAATTTCGATTACTCTACCACGCACATAATTACCAATTTGAGTATTCACCTGCGCCCAAACATTATTCACCAAAGAACGATTGCTGGGTAAGAATTGGCTCAACCATCGCATAATTTCCTGGCTATCTTTCATCAAGAAAAACACCAAAATAGGCACTAAAACAAAGTATAAGATGAACTCAATTACGTTAGGAATAATGACGAAAGACGCCGTCAAAAGCGTATGGGCAATTTTACCTTGCTGGGCTCTAAAGGCTTGCTGGATTTGTGGCCACTCAATATCGCCCAAGAGACGCGGATACTTGTCCAGCAAGCCATTAAACAATGCCTGACCCTTATCGAGCGCATTAGGTAACTCAGTAACCAGCATGGTTAGCTGTTTCCATAGCACCGGAATCAAACCGAATAACGCAAAAATTAAAGCACCCAAAAATAGGGTGTAGATAATTGAGATCGACAATAGCCGTGGCACATGGAAACGCTCTAAATAGCGCGCCCCAGAATTCAACAAATAAGCAAAGACGACACTCACTAACAGAGGGGCCAAGATATTGCCGAAAAACTCAAACAGAAAAGCACCTAGCACCAAGGTGAAAAACAAACCTAAGACACCGGGGTCCGAGAAATTACGATTAAACCAAGCTGAGATCGATTGCAGAATTGGGTTTTGCCGATTTAACATGGGGCTTCCTTGTTGAGTGCTATAAGCCGCGAATCTTAGCATGCTAGTTTGCACTCAAGCCAGCTTCAGAATTTAAACCAAGACCTTTAGGCAGTAGGCATGTAACAGGGCGTGTTCCTGCTGAGTAATAGCTATACCTCTCGACCCTTAAGCTGCAAGTTACAACTTGCATCTTGACGTCGTATTAGCCCGCTTCCTCAATCACAAAAGCTCGAAAGAACCCAACTATTCCTTCGCTTTTACTCAGTCGTCATCGGGCTACTGCTCGCAAGCTGCAACTTAAAACTTCGCATCTCGAGCGTCGAGAGGTATATACCCATCGCACCTCAAGAGGCGAGTTGTAACTTGCATCTTGACGTCGCATTAGACCGCTTCCTCAATCACAAAAGCTCGAAAGAGCCCAACTATTCCTTCGCTTTTGCTCAATCCTCATCGGGCTACTGCTCGCAAGCTGAAACTTAAAACTTCGCCTCTTGAGGTGCGATGGGTATAGAAAGCGGGCACACAATTGTCACACCAGACCCGCCCCTACAAGACCGTGATTAATTCAGAGAAGGCGTGGTACCAGCAACAGGCAATGATGGGGGCATGCGCGCTTCCTTCGTCACAGCGGAAGCCAACTCAGGAACAAGAGCAGGTAAAAAAGTGCTAGTCGGCGAGCGTTTAGGTAAATTGTAAGTCGCGAAAACTTTCTCTTCTGCGCTTAGCCAGCGCCTAATTTGATTACGCATGGATTCATATATTTGTTTAATTGGTCGATTGAGATGGTCAGAAAAATCAAATAACTCGTGCTTAAGTTGCAGTAGTTGGCGAGATACCCTAGGTAGCTTGAGATTAAAGCCATGCATAGCACTCAAAGCCTGCACGAAAAAAGCTGAGCCAAAACCGATGGCTAAGAGCGGAAGAAGACTCAACTGCGGCATCAAGAAATGCACCATCGCTATCGCAAGCCCTGCCCCGATTACCATTTGAAAATGATTGGCCAAAGTTGCTAAATTATTAATTGACCAATCAACCAATAGCTTGGGTATCGCTTTTAAGCTAGTCGCTATTAAATTTAACAAGCGCAAACTAATATCAAGTAAACGTAATAAGACGGATAAAACCACTTTGATCAAATCGACAACTGGCTTAAAGATTTGTTTGAGACTCGGCGGCTTATGTCGCGACTTAAATTTCAGTGAAAATAATTCAGCCATTCCTCTGTGCAGCAAATTCAAGGGAATCAGGGCGATGCGTAACGCCAAAACAGGTACGCGAATGATGCTAGTAATCGTGCGGGCAGCGAGACTCGGTTTACGAAACTCACTGTGAAAGGCTTCATAACCTACCACCCCTGCTTTAGCAGCAATAAAACTTTGTTCCAAACCCGGCACATTACCTGCTTCTGAACCCATAAAGGGAATTTCACCTAACGCACTCAAGCCATAGCCTGTTCCAATTAAAGCAGCGCCACCTAAAATCACTTGTGGTAAATGTTTTTTAATATAATCGACCAGATGCGCTAGAGTCGAATCTGAACCTTCACTAATAAATTGCAAGCTCAATAAAGTTTCTTTAAAGCCGCTGAAACCAGCTGCTACGACCTGCGAATAAACTGATTTACTCATTGCTTGCGCAGTGACTGTGCTCCACGTATTAATAAAACTTAGAGCCTCAGAAATTTGACCTATCAACGCTGGGTTAACTATAGCCACCGCCGATAAGAGATAAATGGCTGATGAATAAACAGCAATGCTCGGGCAGATTTCATAATAGAGTGCGAAAAAGCAATAGAACTCCTCAACTCCACCCATTAATTTTGATAGCGCATCATCAGGACTATAGGCTTGCAAGTGATAATAAGCTTGGGCCATCGGTGCAAGTTGCGCTCTATTTTTCATCACACCACGGATATTGTTTAAATAGCCTGTTTCACTATTAGAGAATGGCTCTTCGGTATGAGTTATTTTTAAATTTTCGCTTAAAGTGGCTGCAGCTTGCTGCTCAATATTCAAACGATACCAGCGAAAGAGTTCACGTTGCTCACGCACTATTTTTTCATAGTCCTTTGTATCATCGACTATAGGCACCTCTAGGTTTGTTGCGGTCCACCAAAAATCATCGACGATTTCTTTAAGAGCAGCCAGAATATTAAATACCGTCACTTGAACTGTTCGCACAATCCAACTACTCAGCGTGTACAATAAATTCCAGATGTCTTCTAAAGTAGCAATCACCCAATTTTGATTAGCTTCCAAGGCACTGGCTAGCACGACACGATATGTATCAACCGGCAGTTTTTTATCTCCTACACTTTTGCGCTTAAAACCAAAATAAGATAAAAATCGATACAACCATGCACGATGGCTGCGGTTACTATAAATACTAACGCCAGGCAAGTTGTCTGCGCTGGGATTATAGCTAGGATTCAGCACAATTAGATTCATGCCGAAGATGAAATCAGTTAAGCCTTGTTTGCCAGAACCGAATAACTGGCTTGAGTGAATAGTCACATGATCTGGGCCATCACTATAATCACCCTGGTGTTCAGGCAGAATTGCCCGTTTCTGATCCCAGACAAAATCGCGGTTCAGTTGGAAAGCTTCGCTCAATGTTTTATGCAAGGATCCTCGGAAAAATGCCCCTGGCTCGCTACTATAGCCATCTGGTGCGCCACTGAGTGTGATCAACTCATTGCTATTACGCGCTAGAGCTACGATATGATTAACCCGTTCTTTCACGAAATGTGCCACACAATCGCGAGTCGCATTTGTACCTTTATCAGCAGCAGTTTCATCTTTTGCCATAGCCTCAAGACCATCCTTAAGGTGCTTCACTTGTGCTAAATCGCTCTGTATCGCGCCAACTTGAGCACGCGCCGATTCCAATTCAAAAACATCCGTACTTACTAAGTCTTTTTTTGCAGAGATATTAACAATATTTGTTTCTAAGCACGCAATCTCCGTGGCTATTTGCTTCTCATAGTCAGTGATGATTTCTGCTAATTGACTAGGTAGAACCCCATGCCCTCTTTCAATGATTTGCAACAGGAGCAAGCGTTGAAATGCATTTTGACAAATAGCTTCTTTGCTATGAAATAAAGTGGTACGAATGCCTAACTCTTCTTGTGCCTTCAATACCCTCACGCGATACTGACCGAAGCTACCGATGATTTTAGCAGTCAGACTATCATCATAACGATAAGTCAGACCCAGCTGTTGCGCTTGGCGGTACTGCGCTGGCGTAATACGTGCCACAGCACAGCTTTGCGAGAAGAAGCCTTTTACATTATAGATTCGCAGAAATTCAGGTGAGTGAGCAGAAGGCGCAAAATTTTGATAAG
>JBDNGR010000385.1:0-2204 GCA_041689165.1 Coxiellaceae bacterium | reverse complement strand
GCAAGATAATTAGGATATTCCTCTCGGTAGTAATCTTCGATCGCTTGAATAACCGCTTGTCTCTTTTCTTCCAGACTTAAACTATCCCAATTCTTGTGTGTGACGACCGGCAAATCCTCTTCACCGAACTGTGGTGGATAGGTTTCTTTCCACCAGGACATTTTATGAGAATGACATTTGGGGCAACGGGGGGGCTGACTAATGCTATAAGTGAGGCCTGATAGCGAAGCATCACAGACTATCTTATATATCCACTGAAATACTTTTACCCAGTTTTCACTATTAATCCAAAAGAATTTTGATTTTTGTTCATCAAATAGAATTCTCAACTCATCAAACGCTCTATCAACAAATGTATCCAATAAAGCTACTTCATCTCGCTCAGTTCTCAATAAAAAAACCCCATAGGATTGGTCTGGCAATTCAGGTCCTAAAAATGTATTACCACAGTTCGTACATTTATGTTCAAAATAAAATGGCTTCATCATGCTACTCCTAATGAATTTGAAAGTTCTGCCAAGTGCTCTGCGGTCATTTCCTCTGCTGGCACAATCATTTGGGGCACCAACAATAATTAATAATCACTTAAAATCGCTAAATTTGAACCGGGGCCTCGCTCCGATCGAAATCGGATAACATTATAACCTTTCACTTTTGCTTTCTCACCTATGTTACGAGTGCCATCAGTAGGCTCACCACCATAATATCCCCATTCTGCCGCGGTAGCAGGATTAGTCAAATCGAGTATTTTTGCATGCTCATTACTGAAACTAAATCGAATAGTGTGACTTCCGTCTTTTTTGTGAAACTTAAGTTTTGCCTGAGTGGTCAGGGGATCTTCAGATACATAAAAAGCTACACCAAAACGACTTCTGTCATTTAACTTTGACTCATCAAAACCCTCTAAAACACTTGCCGCTCTCTCACCACTTTCGGTTGTGTGGTAATACGCTCTCGATGAGCCTGTTACTCCTGCCACAGGAGAAGTCCGCCCAAATACCCTAGGTGAAGTTGGCTTACCTGCCCCAGCTGCAAATCTCCTCGGTGATCCCTCTCCATCACTGCCACTACCACCACCAGCTCCTGCTGCTGCGACTTTTCCACTCGTCAGTTTTGCTCCTTCAGCCATTCCACCTCTCGCGGCTGTCGCACTTCCCGCATCACGCGATGTATCGGCTGTCATCGTTCTGCGCAGTAGCTGACGATAGATTTCTAGAGCTGAAGCTGTTCCATCTAATACATAGGCATCATAGTGGTTATGCCGGTTGTAATAGATGAAATATTGTAGCCAAAGACTCAGGGCACTAGCTCTATTGATACCTAACAGGGCTCAACAACTCGCCAAAAAAAAAGAGGCATTAGCCCCTTTTTTCTTAACATCTACAAATTACCCTAAAAAATTTGTTCGCTGACGCACAATTCTGCCATTATTGATATCGACCTGATAACTTTTTCCATCGGCATTGCGTGCCACCATCAATAGCTCTAAAAACTAGACAAATAATTTTTCATTACGCCATCCGTCACTTAGCTTAGCAATTATCTGACCTGACTCAAGGTCAACGCTATAAAAGGAGCCATTTTGGTTCCTTGCAACTAATTTATCGCTAGCATTGATAATGTCAACAAATGGCAATTCTATGCTCTCTTGTTTTTCCACACGCCACAAAACATCAGCACTGAAGGAGACACAAAAAATATTGCGAGAAAATTCTTTGCTATCTTTCTGGCCCAAAAGAACAAAAAGTTTATCTCTAAGCTGTATAGTCTTTTGAACAGGATATTCAAAAACTAATGTCTGACTGAACTTATCACGCCACAACTCTAGTTTTCGATCATCTTTAATAGAAAATTTTAATACCGGAATTTCACTCATTTCAATCTCACTTTTCACTTAAATATCGCAATAAAAACCTACCACCACTCAAATTTTCGAGCAATTACATCCCCAGTCTCTGGATCTAAAAATAAATCCGTCCCACGAACGTTATAAGCTCTAAGCACACCACCCTTGATTTTAATATTTCCATAAGGGCTAAATTTCTGCATATAATCAATCGGCTCTATCTGCCATAAAATCTTCCCCTCTGCCGAAACACCGTAAACATTTTCATTGACTACCCCTTTCGATATATAGAGCCGAACAATTAAGATGTCATCTATTTGTATAGCCTGAGTTATCTTTCGTGGAAAACTTATCTCTG
>JBDNGR010000384.1:0-1240 GCA_041689165.1 Coxiellaceae bacterium | reverse complement strand
TGGCGAACCTGCTTCTGCCTGTTTCAATATGTTGATGATCTGACTCTCGGTAAATCTTGATAGCTTCATGTAAAAATTCCTTTAAATCTAATTAAGAAAATTCTACTTCTAAATGCTACTTTTATATGGGGGGATTACCGGCGCAATGGGATTTTTCTTTTTGATACTTTTACCTAACTTGACAATTCTGACACGTACTAGCGAGAATAAAAGTTTGATGTCGAGCCTGTTAAGATAATAATTACGATTTTTATATTTAAATGCCCCTTATCGTAGCCCCGATTCCCACACCAGCCATAATATTTTTAGTAATAACGAACGATTAGCCTGACTTTTATGATTTAGGCTTTTTTGTTTCTATTATGGAGGCTTTGTTGGATGACTACTAAAATTGCTTACTCAAAATCATTGACACTTTGTTCGACTCATAAAGGGTTAATAAAAAGTCTCAGCTAACAATTGCCGAGACTTTTATATAGCCTCTTCTGTTACTTATCGAACAGAACAAACTTACGAATGACTTTAGGATAGAAGCCTAGGCCTCGCAGGTGAGTATTTAGTATCCTGCAAACCGAGCCAACCTGCACAATATACTAAGTACTGAATACAAAAAGGGAAGTCGCTACATGCAACTCAAGTCATGGCAGGCTGTTTTATTAATTGTGTTCATCTGTTTCGTGCTGACCATGACAGAGGTTCCCTATGTTGACAGCTTTACAATTTCAACGGTCAGTCTCTCCGCTGGCGTTGCAGCGTTGAGTTTGATGGCTTTGGCAGCGTTGCTAGGAGCGCGATGGGGCCTTGTCGAAAAGTGTTTCGGTGGCCTTGATCGTGTCTATCGGGCCCACAAATGGCTGGGTATCTAGGCACTGGTTTTTGCCACGTTCCATTTTTATTTAAGGCGAACATAAAAGAACGGGATGTGGCGGTCATCATCACACTGTCCTACAATCTAAATAGGCTGGTTCGGCAACTGAGCTATATAGCGCTGGTGCTCATCATTATGCTAGCACTCAATCGTAATATTCCATTTTTTTAGTTAATCCACTTAAAAAAAAGTAGCGCCCACATGGGCGCTTGATGAATCATTAATCTGAAATAAGCTACATAGTGGTTGTTTTTGCTTTGTATTTCTGATGAATTTCTTTGTATACGGCTTCAATCTCTTTTTGCTCTGGCGCGTCTAGCTTACCGTCACTGTTTGCATCTATGTGTTTAAAAGTTTTTTCTGTGTTATTTT
>JBDNGR010000383.1:0-2188 GCA_041689165.1 Coxiellaceae bacterium | reverse complement strand
GCTTACAGCCTGGTGATGTGTTGGGGGTTTATAGCGATTGTAACCGAGTGATTGATCCAAAATGTCCTGAGTGTGTAAAGCTTCCTCCAGAACGGATTGGCGAAGTCATGGTTTTCCGCACGTTTAGTCACACCAGTTTTGCGCTGGTTGTGCGCTCGATTCGTGCAATTAAATTAACTGATAAAGTCACGAACCCATGAGTAATAAACATTTTCTGCTTGCCTTAAACCGCATCAACCAGGTTGGCCCGCGTACTGTAGCCAAGTTACTGGTACGCTGGCCTGATTTGGAAGAATTGTTCAAGTTGTCCTTGCAAGACTTGGAGCGCGCAGGCTTGCCTGTGAAGCTGGCGAAAGCGATTAGCGGTTTTGATCTTGCGCAAGTAGAGAAAGACTGGCGTTGGCAAGAGGCTGATAATCATTTTTTGTTGACCTGGGATGACCCCGAATACCCGTTTCTGCTAAAAGAAATTCACGATCCACCTCCGGTACTTTATGCCATCGGTGATTTAGCGTGCCTGCAACAACCTACCATGGCGATTGTCGGTAGCCGCAAACCGTCTATTACCGGCAGTGAAAATGCCTGGCATTTTGCGTTTGAGTTGGCAAAAAACCAAATAACGGTTGTCAGTGGGTTAGCGTTGGGGGTGGATGCCCAGGCTCATAGTGGCTGTCTTGCGGCCGAAGGGAAGACGGTTGCCGTAATGGCCACCGGCATAGACTGCATATATCCGCATCGCCATAAGCAACTTGCCGATAAAATAGGCCAAAATGGCCTGCTATTGAGTGAATTTTGTTTACATACTTCACCAATAGCTGGACATTTTCCACGCAGAAATCGTATAATAAGCGGTTTATCATTGGCCACATTGGTTATTGAGGCAGCAATCAAGAGTGGTTCTTTGATTACCGCGCGCCTGGCACTAGAACAAAACCGTGATGTTTTGGCTATTCCAGGTTCCATCCATAATCCTCTGGCAAGAGGATGTCATCATTTACTAAAGCAGGGGGCAAAGTTAGTGACTTCCTGCGAAGATATATTAAGTGAACTACAGCTGGGTTGTATGGCAGTGCAAGGAATTGAAACATCTGTTGCCCTTGCAAGTGACGATAAAAACCTAGTAAAGTGCATTGGTTTTGAAATAACTACGATAGATCAGATCATTGAACGCAGTGGTTTGAATGTGGAAAAAGTTGCTTGTGACTTGGCTGACTTAGAATTACAGGGCATAGTGAAAGCCGTCCCGGGTGGCTATATGAGGTGTATGTTATGAAAGATAGCTTATTTGAAATGCTGTTAAATTTATTTGAAAAAACCTTAGCGCAACTTAAAGAAACTCATGTGTCTGAGCGGGCAAATGAAGTCGCCAACGAAAAAAAAGCTGATATCTATGCGTCTCCACTGGTTCCGTACAAATCCGAGATGCAAGCAGACGTGGTTAAATCTGCACACATTAATTCCATGCGGATTTTTACTTACACCGAGCAAATAAAGTTTACCAAAGCCAGTTATCAATTTCTCATGCGCATGTCTACCTGGGGTGTTATTGCACCAGATGCACTGGAAGCTATTATTAATCAGTTAAGTTTTTCTGATTCCCGCTTTGTCACGTTGCAGGAAACCAAATGGGTTATCCGCAATGTGCTCGCTGAGGATCTGGATGCCGAGCAACTTGCGTTTCTTGATCTTGTGCTATACCAAAGAGAAGATGAGCTCCCATTGCATTGATTATCACGTACCAAAAGGTTTAACTTCACATGACCAAGCATTTAGTAATCGTAGAATCGCCAGCTAAAGCTAAAACAATTCAAAAATACCTGGGCGATGATTATGAGGTTCTCGCCTCCTATGGTCACGTGCGGGATTTGCCTCCGCGCAAAGGCTCGGTTGATCCCGACCATCAATTTGCCATGACCTATGCGCCAATAGAAAAGAATTCCCGTCATATTGAGTTGATTGCCAAAGCGTTAAAAAAAGCCGATGTGCTTTTGCTGGCAAGTGACCCTGACCGTGAAGGAGAAGCTATTTCCTGGCACGTTTATGAGTTGATGAAAGAGCGAAAACTGTTAAAGGATAAGCAGGTTCACCGGATTTTTTTCAATGAAATTACCAAAACTGCTATTAAAGAAGCGATTGATAATCCGCGCAATATTTCCATGGATTTGGTTAATGCCCAACAAGCCCGCCG
>JBDNGR010000382.1:0-10551 GCA_041689165.1 Coxiellaceae bacterium | reverse complement strand
AATATTAATATTGCGCAGATCCTCGCCGAAGTAATCCTTCAATTTGCGCGCTAGTTCAAGCTTTTGTAGCTCATTGCGTTTGTCAACAGCGTTTAGAAGCAATGGGGAAAAATTTTTTTGTTTCGCCATTTGAACTAAAGCGCTTACATCTTTAGGAAAACAGGAGCCACCATAACCACAACCCGCGTTTAAAAAGGCCGGACCGATTCGTGGATCTGAAGCAATACCACGCCTTACATTTAAAACATCAGCACCATATAATTCGCAAAAACGCGCCATTTCATTAATGAAAGAAATCTTGGTGGCTAAGAATCCATTAGCGGCATATTTTGCCAACTCGGCATCTCGTGCTGACATTACCAAGAATTGCTCGGCGGAATTTAAGAAAGGAAGGTAAAGCTCACGCAATAACTCAATGGCTGTAGTACTCTGAGTGCCGACAATTATTCGATCAGGCTCCATAAAATCTTTAATGGCAGCACCTTCTTTTAAGAACTCAGGATTGCTCACCACATCTACCGTAAAGCTTTTACTACGCTTTTTTAATTGCTCATCAATAATGGCGTGAACTTGCTCGGCTGTACCCACCGGCACAGTGGATTTATCAATAATGACGGCGTAATTTTCTAAGTGCTGTGCAATCGCTGCAGCAGCACTCAATACATAACGCATTTCGGCAGAACCATCCGCACGACTGGGTGTTCCCGTCGCAATCATGTAGATTTGAGCAGGATGAGCTTCATCCTCAAGCTTAGTAATGAAACTTAATCTTCCTGCTGCGTAATTGCGTTTTAATAAATCTTCGAGACCTGGTTCAAAAATAGGAGCCATACCCTCTTGTAAGCATTTTACTTTGGCAACATCGGTATCAACACAAGTCACCTGATTGCCTTTTTCTGCTAAACAAACTCCGGTTACTAAGCCAACATAACCCGTACCTATTACTGTAACGTACATAAACTCAATCCATCTTTAATTATTTAAACTTACTTCTGGCACTAATTGAATCATCAGCGCCAAAAGCTCATCTGCTTTATTTAACTCATAGGCACGCTGAATTTGAGCAAAAACTGTCACCACCTCATCCCAATCCAGAATGCGCGAATTAGCTAAATTAATTTTTTCATGGGCTGTTTCAACTAATGATTCCGATTCATGAAATAATTCTTCATACATTTTCTCGCCCGGGCGTAAGCCAATATATTTAATCTTCACATCTTCATCAATGCGCTTACCTGATAGCTTGATCATTTGTTCAGCAAGATAACGAATCTTAACTGGCTTACCCATATCTAAAACATAAATTTCGCCACCACAACCCATGGTTGAAGCTTGCAAAATTAAGCTCGCTGCTTCTTTGATAGTCATGAAAAAGCGTGTTACTTCAGGATGCGTCACCGTCAAGGGGCCACCTTGCTCTAATTGCTGTGTGAATAGAGGTACAACACTACCTGCCGATCCCAAGACATTACCGAAGCGTACTGTTACAAATTGTGTGTGCGATTGATAATTTAAGTTTTGACAATAAATTTCGGCTAAGCGCTTACTAAGACCCATGATATTGGTCGGATTGACGGCTTTATCAGTTGAAACTAATACAAAAGTCCTAACTTGATAGCGCACTGCAAGCTCTGCCATGATGCGCGTCCCCAACACATTGTTGCGTACCGCCGTAAGCACTTTATCTTCAAGTATCGGTACATGTTTATAAGCCGCGGTATGAAACAAAATATCCGGTTTATAGTGCTCCATTAAACGCGCAACACTATGAAAATCTGTCACATCGACTAATTCAGTCAATAATTTCAATTCCGGATAATTTTCATTTAGTTCTGTAACGATTTGATACAAATTAAATTCGCTGTGTTCAAAAATGATTAAATTACGCGGACCTAAACGCGCAATTTGGCGACATAATTCCGAGCCAATCGAACCACCGCCACCCGTTACTAATACTTTCTTACCGCTCAAAGAGTGGCTGATATTCGCCCAATCTAAATCAACTGCTTCTCGCCCTAACAAATCTTCAATTAATACCTTGCGCAAACTATTAATATTGATTCGACCTTCGGCTAAATCATTAAGACTTGGCAGAATACGATACGGCTTGCCACTGCGATCACAGCTATCAACAATGCGACGCATGTCATCAGCAGCAATCGACGTTATGGCAATAATAATCAAGTCGATTTGCAATTTTTCACAATAACGTTCAATTTCATGGGTCGAGCCAGCCACACGAATACCGTGAATCTCTTGGCCTATTTTTTTGCTTGAATCATCCAAATAGGCCACCGGTTCCAGGGAAGATTTGTTACGCTGCAACAAATCTCGCACTAATCCTGCTCCAGCATGACCCGCTCCAATGACCAAAACCCGCTTTGACTCGGCAAATATCGAGCGCATCTTTATCCGTCGATATAAAAAGCGCGGGCCACCCCAACACAAGAGCAACAACAGAGCGTTGAGTGGCACCACGGATTTTGGCATGTGCGGCGAGTGATCTGTAAACGAAACAATAGAAACAATGATAAGAGTAGAGATGACAATTGATTTGAGTATACGCTCGAGATCTGACAAAGATGAATAACGCCAAATAGCTCGATAAACACCAAAAGCTGTAGCGCATGCTAATTCAATAGTAAGCACAATCGGTAGCCACTTGAGAGCTTGACTAAAACTTGCCAAAGGAACAAAAGCTAAATCGAAGTGCAGCCAGAAAGCCCCAAACCAAACCAGCGTTGCCATGAATAAATCGTGTACAATGCTTTTGCGATTGGTGAAAAGTAGGTGCTTCATGGTTGCGGCATTCTAACACCCTTTTTGCGGAAGGGAGAACCTCATTTTGAGCAAAGCACAATTTAGACTAGAATGCTTTCTCAGCCCTCATTTGAGATAAAAATATGCAAGTTTTAGTCACGGGAGCCGCCGGTTTTATCGGTTTTCACCTCTGCAAACGTCTCCTGCAAGAGGGTCATCCAGTTGTTGGTTTAGACAACTTAAATAATTACTATGATCCCAACTTAAAGACAGCTCGCTTGAAAGAGCTTTACGAGCTGCCGGGCTTTGACTTTGTCAAACTTGATTTACAAGATCGCATCAATATCCAAGCTCTATTTCAATCCTATCACTTCGATCGTGTCGTCCATTTAGCGGCTCAAGCCGGTGTTCGTTATTCTATTGAAAATCCTTATAGCTATGTGGACTCCAATCTGGTGGGCTTCATTAATATCCTAGAGGCCTGTCGCCAACAAGCCACCCCCCATCTGGTTTTCGCCTCATCCAGCTCAGTCTATGGCAATAGCTCGCTCACCCCCTTCTCCGAAGCACACAATGTTGACCACCCAATTTCGCTTTACGCCGCCACCAAGAAGGCCAATGAGTTGATGGCGCATACCTATGCTCATCTCTATGGCCTGCCTTGTACCGGGCTAAGATTCTTCACCGTATACGGTCCTTGGGGACGACCTGATATGGCACCCTTCAAATTCACTAAAAATATTATCGAAGATCATCCCATTGAGATCTATAACCACGGGAAAATGTTGCGCGATTTTACCTACATAGATGACATAATCGAAAGTTTAGTGCGAGTCATCGACCTGATACCCCAAACCGAACTCGAAGCCAGCTCCAGCAAAGCCCCCTACTGTATCTACAATATCGGAAACAACCATCCGGTAGCTCTGATGGACTTTATAACTGCTCTTGAAACAGCTATAGGCAAAACCGCACAGAAACACTATCTCGATATGCAGCCAGGGGATGTAGTCGCAACTTATGCCGACACCAGTCGACTAGAGGCCGCTACAGGTTTCAAGCCCAGCACTACGATTCAGGAGGGTGTGAAGCGCTTGGTGAAATGGTATCGACATTACTACCAAGCTTAGAACCTATTCCTAAAATCGAGCGCCGCGCTGTCATGTTATTTCCACAAAGCCTCGTGTATATTGAGCGCTCTCAGAATAAACCAAGCTCAGGAAACCCATGGAATTTTCGTCCTTAATGGCTCTTTCGCCTCTCGATGGCCGCTACGCCACCCAAGTTGAAGCTCTACGCAGCACTCTCAGTGAGTATGGCTTAATGCGTTACCGGCTCGAAGTCGAGATTCGCTGGTTAATGGCACTTAGCGAAAATAAAGAAATTCAGGAGGTGTCTGAACTTTCTGTTAAAGCACAAGATTACTTACTTAATATCTTAGATCAATTCGATGAAGCAGCAGCACAACAGATAAAGCAAATTGAAAAGACTACCAATCATGATGTCAAAGCCATTGAATACTATCTACAGCAAAAATTTGAACAGGATTCTGAGTTAAAAGAATTAATTCCTTATATTCACTTTGCTTGCACTTCAGAAGACATCAATAATCTTGCTTACGCTATGATGTTACAAAATGCTTTCGCACAAGTCATAGGCCCTCGCATGGAAGAATTAATCGCTAATTTGAAAAAAATGGCAAAGCAATACGCGGGGCTTGCTATGCTAAGTCGCACCCACTGCCAAGCCGCTACTCCAACCACTCTAGGTAAAGAGTTAGTTAATTTTGCTGTACGTTTCCAATATATTGTTAAGGCTTTAAACAATATTAATATCAATGGCAAATTTAATGGTGCCGTTGGTAATTTCAATGCGCATGTTGCAGCGTTCCCGGAAGTGAACTGGTTAGTTTTGAGTGAAAAATTCGTTAAAAGCTTAGGTTTGAAATGGAATATTTATACCACACAGATTGAACCACATGACGAGCTTGCCGCTTTCCTACATAATTTAATTCGTTTTAATTGCGTGAACATCGATTTAAATCGTGATCTTTGGGCTTATATTAGTCTGGGTTATTTCACCCAAAAATCATTGGCACATGAAGTGGGTTCTTCAACCATGCCGCATAAAATCAATCCGATCGATTTCGAAAATTCTGAAGGTAATCTGGGCGTTGCAAATGCTCTCGCAGATCACTTAGCAATGAAATTACCAATCTCACGCTTACAACGCGATTTATCTGATTCTACGGCTTTACGCAATCTCGCCTCTGTGATGGGCTATAGCTTATTGGCCTATCAAAGCTGCTTGAAAGGCTTAGCGAAACTTGAGGCTAATCAAGAATTGATCACTGCAGAGCTCGCGCAACATTGGGAAGTATTGGCCGAAGCGATTCAGACAGTGATGCGTCGTTATCGTTTAGATAATGCTTACGAAGAACTTAAAAAAATAACGCGTGGCAAAAAAATTGATGCAGCGAGTATTAAAAGCTTCATAGAAGGCTTAAATATACCCGATGTCGCGAAAACTAATTTATTGCAACTCACCCCCCTTAATTACATTGGCTATGCTGAACGACTTGTTCACGAACTTGACCAATACGAAAATTCTTAACGGACAGCTCATGTTAAATTTCAAAGTTAAAACCAGCATCGCTAATCAAAGCTATTTAGAAACAGCCCTCTACGGCAAAGCTTTGCTTAGTATCTCGCAACTTAATAAAGGAACTGCCTTCACTTACGAAGAACGCCGTACTTTCAATCTGCTCGGCAAACTGCCCAATCAGATCGAAAGCTTAGAAGAACAAGTTAAGCGAGTATATTTACAATACAAGGCCTGCCCAGATCAGCTAGCAAAAAACACGTATTTGAATAACATATTGAATCACAATCAAGTGATGTTTTATCGCTTGATTCAAGAGCATATCGAAGAAATGCTACCCACGATTTACACACCAGTCGTCGGCAATGCCGTGCAAGCTTTCAGCAAAAAGTATGTAGGCCCACGCGGCCTTTATATTTCTTTTGAAGATCAAGACTTAATCGAAGAAATTTTAGATAATCGAACTAATCCTATCGTAGATCTGATTGTGGTCAGCGATGGCGAAGGAGTATTGGGCATTGGTGACCAAGGCATCGGTGCCATGGCTATCCCCGTAGCGAAACTAATGGTTTACACCGCCTTCGGTAAAATTGATCCTTTAAATACCTTGCCGATTTTATTAGATGCTGGCACTAACAATCAGGAATTATTGAACGACCCTATGTATTTAGGTTGGCGCCATCCGCGCATCAGCGGCCGCGAATATGAGATCTTTATCGAAAAATTTGTTAATGCGCTCAAGAAAAAAATCCCTCAAGTTTTTTTACACTGGGAAGATTTCGGCCGAAACAATGCTTATCGTAATTTAATCGAATATCGCACCAGCCTGTGTACTTTTAATGATGATATTCAAGGCACAGGAGTTGTCGCTCTAGCCACTTTATTAGCCGCTATTCGCAAAATTAAAAGCTCACTCATAGAACAACGTATTATTGTGTTCGGTGCGGGCTCTGCCGGAATGGGCATCACATACAACATTTTCAAAGCTTTAGTGCGCTCGGGTTTAAGTGAAGATGAAGCACGACAACGTATTTGGTTAGTCGATCGCCAAGGTTTACTAACAGAGAATGTGGGCGATATCACCGAAGCACAACGCACTTATGTGCGCTCAGCGACAGAAATCAGCCAATGGACAGTCGAAAACCCTGAACATATTTCATTGTTAGAAGCCGTGAGCCATATTCAGCCCACGGTTTTAGTAGGCACTTCCGCATGCGCTAATGCATTCACCGAAGCTGTAGTAAAAACAATGCATCAACATTGCCCACATCCAATTATCCTAGCTTTATCCAATCCGACTGAAAAATGTGAAGCCGATCCACAGGACCTAATTGAATGGACCGATGGCAATGTGGTTTGTGCCACAGGCAGCCCATTCGAGCCCATTAAGTACAAAGGCAAAATTTATCCTGTCAGCCAATGCAATAATTATTTAAGCTTCCCCGGCATTGGTCTAGGCGTAATCACCGTAAAAGCAAAACACCTCAGTAATGATATGTTGTGGGCCGCCATCACCGCATTAAGTGAATATGCAGCGATCGACAGCGATCATCTCTTGCCAACCATTGCTCATGCGCCAGCCGCTTCAAAACTGATTGCCGTCGCAGTAGCAAATCAGGCCGTGGCTGAAGGTCTAGCAGGCATCGAAATAACCGAATCGATTGAAAACTTAGTGCAAAGACAACGCTGGGAACCAGAATACTTACCTTATAAGAGAGTTGAAGGACCGATTGAGCTGTAGGGGCAATCTCTCCGTGGTTGCCCTTTCAACTGCACATCAGTGCATGCCCAACGACTAATGCTCACGCGTCGCATGGAATTCAATTTCAGAGTAGCGTTCTCTCACCAAATCAAGATTAACGCGTGATGGTGCGAGATAAGTGAGACTGCCTGCTCCATCTAAGGCCAGATAACGTGAGTTTTCATTTTTAAATTTCTCAAGCAATTTTTTATCATTACTGCTAACCCAGCGTGCCGCTACAATACTGGTCGCGTCATAAACGCAGTGCACGTTGTATTCATTTTGTAAACGATAGGCCACCACATCAAATTGCAAGACACCGATGGCACCTAAAATGAGTTCGTTGTTATCTAATGGTTTGAATAATTGCGTAGCGCCCTCTTCCGACAACTGAGTTAAGCCTGTTAATAACGATTTTTGTCTGAGTGGATCTTTTAGACGCACGCTACGAAATAATTCGGGAGCGAAATTCGGGATGCCGCTGAACTTGAGATTCTCACCTATCGTGAAGGTGTCGCCGATCTGAATAGTGCCATGATTGTGTAAACCGATAATATCACCGGCATAAGCTTGTTCGAGATTCTCACGTTCACCGGCCATAAAAGTGAGCGCATTATTAATTTGAATATTTTTATTGATGCGCACATGTTGCATCTTCATCCCTTTGCGATACTGGCCTGAGGCAATCCGCATGAAAGCAATGCGGTCACGATGCGCCGGGTCCATGTTTGCCTGTATTTTGAATACAAAACCACTAAAGTTTGTCTCAGTGGGTTTAACCACACGAGCCGTGGTAGCACGCGGCGTGGGTGGCGGCGCATTTTCAACAAAGGCATCTAATAATTCTTTAATACCAAAATTATTAATCGCCGAGCCGAAAAATACCGGCGTTAATTTACCAGAGAGAAAAGCCGCCTGATCGAAGCTATGGCTCGCGCCATGCACTAGTTCAATTTCATCACGAAAGTTTTTTGCATCCATCCCCAAAAGTTCATCAAGCCTTTTGTTATCCAAACCTGGAATAACTTCAGCTTCAGTGGCCATGTAATTTTTACCAGCCTGATACAAATAGATCGCATCTTCAACTAAGTTGTAAACCCCTTTGAACAACTTACCCATGCCTATTGGCCAAGTGATAGGAGCGCATTGAATTTTTAAGATTTTTTCAATTTCATCGAGCAAATCCATAGGCTAACGCGCATCTCGATCCATTTTGTTGATAAAGGTGGTAATGGGCGTATTACGCAGGCGACAAACTTCCATCAACTTAATGGTGCGCGGCTCCACCCCTTTGGCCGCATCTAATACCATTAAGGCTGAATCAACAGCTGTCAAGGTTCGATAAGTATCTTCGGAAAAGTCAGCATGACCTGGCGTATCGAGTAAATTAATAATCGCATCAGCATAAGGGAACTGCATGACCGAAGTAGTAACCGAAATACCTCTTTGCTTTTCTAATTCCATCCAATCAGAAGTAGCATGACGATCCGCTTTACGACCTTTAACGGTTCCAGCGAATTGAATAGCACCACCAAATAATAATAATTTTTCAGTTAAGGTAGTTTTACCCGCATCAGGATGCGAAATAATCGCAAAAGTCCGCCGCTTAGAAATTTCATGTAAAAAATCGCTCATCGTTCCACTCGCCATAACAGATATAAACAAATTAAACTAAATAAAACCATCGGTGCAATCGCCGCTAAAAATGGCGGAAAATTCGCAGCCAAGCTAAAACGACCCGCGAATTGACTAAAAATATAAAATACAAAACCGAAAATACCACCCACCATAATCCGTGTCCCCATGCCTGTATCGCGCAAAGAGCCAAACACAAAAGGCACACCTAAGCAGATCATCACCACGATTAACACAGGCTCCATAATGCGTTGCCAAAAAGCCAATTCAAGGAAAGTATAAGATAAGCCCAACTGATGGCGATAATGATAACTCCTGAATAAATTGTGCAATGATTCCTCATCAGACGATTGCTTCGATAAAGCCACTAATTTACGTTTTATTTTAAGCTCGATAGACTGGCCCTCTATCGCGGCTACTTGCACCACTTTAGGCGTAATATGCGTAATGCTTGAATCATTTAATTTCCACAGGCCTTCATCTAATTTCCCAGCACGCGAATCAATAATTACCTCTAGTTGGTTTTCCTCATTAAAACGATACTGAGTAATCCCCTTAATTTCTGTATCAGAAACAATATTATCAATATGAATAAAGTTATTGGCTTGTTTTAGCCAAACACCTTCGAATGCTCCATTGTCATTACCTTGTCCTAATGCCTGCTGCTTCATTTGAGTCGCTTTATTAACCAAAGTAGGCCCGAGCCCTTCCCCAATCAGAATGACAAAGAACAACATCAATAACGAAGCTTTAATAACAGCACTAATTACTTGTAAAACCGAAAAGCCCGCCGCGCGCATGGCAATGAGCTGCGAGCTTGAAGCCAAACCACCTAAGCCAATTAAGCTGCCCATTAAGCAGGCAATTGGGAAGAAGCGATAAACGATCACAGGATCGAACAACAGTACATAATATAATGCTTTGACCAAAGTGTAATTCGCGCGCCCGATTTCAGCTGCCTGCGCGGCTAAACCTAAAAATGTTTCAACACCTAACAGAATCAACACTACCAAACTGGTAGCAATAACCACTGAACGAATAATGTAGCGAGTTAATAATAACATTAGAAATTCTTACGCTGACTCAAATTGAATAATGAGGCTAAGTATCCCTGTCGATACGCTATAAAAAGCCCAAAGAGCAATAACATCAAAACATGTATCCACCAAATTGCCCAAATGGGCGATACCTCACGACTGAAAGCATAACCGTGTGAAACGAACATCATATTGAGATAAAAAAGACAGATCAATGAAGCATAAAACACTTTGGCATAACGTCCCTGCCGGGGATTTAAATGACTTAAGGGCACCACCCATAAAGCCAAAACCAAAGCACAAAACGGGATAGATAAACGCCAGTTAAAGTCGACCCGTATAGCACGATTGTCTGAATAATTACGCCACAATTGCTGCATAGACAAAAATTCAGTTTTTTTACGATCGGATAATGAGCCTGTCGCAGCCGGTACCAAACGCAATGCTGCTTCATTGAAGTGAATTACGCGATAATTTTTTTGACCTGCTTGACCACGATAACTAGTGCCATGCTCCAAGTAAGCAAATTCCGCACTGGCTGGTGACTCGCTTTGCTGATAAAGACGCTCAGCACGCACTACTTCCCAATAGCCCTTAGGATAATCTTTATTAGCGGGATAATGTCGCGCCAGAAAAATACCGCCTAAACCTTCATCACGTTCTTGGTCCGCATACAAAAGCCAACCCGTTTGTAAGATGTTTTGAAAACGCTTGGGAAATAATTTATCCACTGAAAATACATCACGCGCGCCATGCTGCATATCGGATTGATATTTT
>JBDNGR010000381.1:0-2758 GCA_041689165.1 Coxiellaceae bacterium | reverse complement strand
GTAATGGTGGCACGTGGTGATTTAGCAGTTGAAATTGGTGACGCTGAAGTACCAGTCGCGCAAAAAGAAATTATTCATAAAGCGCGCGCCATGAACAAACCGGTGATTACGGCAACCCAAATGATGGAATCGATGATTACCAGTACTATTCCGACTCGAGCTGAAGTATCCGATGTAGCGAATGCTGTTTTAGATAATACTGATGCGGTTATGCTCTCTGCCGAAACAGCCGTTGGTGCGCATCCGTCTAAAGTTGTCGCCGCCATGGCACGTGTCTGTGTGGTAGCCGAACAGCAGCGACATGCGCGTCTGTCGCGTCATCGAGTTGAGTGTACTTTCGAGCGTATCGATGAAGCGATTGCAATGGCAACTATGTATACGGCCAATCATCTTGATATTAAAGCGATTGTCGCTTTAACGGAGTCTGGAACAACGCCCTTATGGATGTCACGTATTCGTACCGCTATTCCGATCTATGGTTTAAGCCGGAATCTTAGAACTTTGGGTCGCATGACCTTGTTAAGGGGTGTGTACCCGGTGGCTTTTGATGTCATGGTGTATTCACGCGATGAAGTCAATATCGAAGCAATTAAGACTTTAGAACAACGCCAAGCTGTGCAGAGTGGCGATAAAATCATTTTGACTAAAGGCGATTATGCGGGAATTGGTGGTGGGTCGAATGCAATGAAGATTCTTGTAGTAGGCAAGGTGCAGTAACAAAAAATTGCTCTTTTGCCACAGAGCGTTGTTTCATCGGTATTTAAAGCTTCGTGTAAGGAGAGAAAAATGAATTGGGAATTTTTGTTTTATTTAGGCGGCTTAGCTTTGATGGCTTGGCTTGCGATCAGGATGATAAAAAAAAATCCAGATGCGTTTAGTCGCGAGAATTTGTCAAAATCAATTACCACAGTAGGGATTTTGGCGTTATTGATGATTGGATTCATCGCAGTTTGCATTGTTTTATTGAAGCATTTATAGGGGATAAAAATGGCATTGATTAGTTTGAGACAATTGTTAGATCACGCAGCAGAGCACAGTTATGGCGTTCCGGCCTTTAATGTAAATAATTTAGAGCAAATGCGAGCCATTATGATTGCAGCTGATGCAACTGATTCACCGGTGATTGTGCAAGCATCTGCGGGTGCGCGTAAGTATGCGGGTGCACCTTTCATTCGTGCGTTAATGGAAGCCGCGAGTGAAGAATGGCCGCATATTCCCATTTGTATGCATCAAGATCATGGTTCGTCACCAGGTGTTTGCCAGCGTTCTATTCAGCTAGGTTTCACTTCGGTGATGATGGATGGTTCTCTAGAAGCAGATATGAAGACTCCTTCATCCTTTGAATATAATGTGCAGGTGACGCGCTTAGTGTCAGATATGGCGCATGATTGTGGTGTCTCAGTTGAGGGTGAGCTCGGTTGTTTAGGCTCTCTTGAGACGGGCTTGGCGGATAAAGAAGATGATTCTGGTGCTGAAGGTATCTTATCGCGCGAGCAATTATTGACCGACCCTGAGCAAGCCGCAGAATTCGTTAAAAAAACTAAAGTAGATGCACTAGCCATTGCCATTGGTACTAGCCATGGTGCTTATAAATTCAAACGTCCTCCAACAGGAGACGTATTGGCCATCGAGCGCATTAAAGCGATTCATGCTCGCATTCCGGATACGCATTTAGTGATGCATGGTTCTTCTTCTGTACCACAAGATTGGTTGGCAGTGATCAATGAATACGGTGGAAAGATTCCTGAAACTTATGGTGTGCCAGTTGCCGAAATTCAAGAAGGTATTAAGTATGGCGTACGCAAAGTTAATATTGATACCGATTTGCGCTTAGCTTCAACGGGTGCTATTCGCCGTTATTTGGCTAAAAACCCTTCTGAATTTGATCCACGTAAATATCTAGCAGAAACTGTTAAAGCGATGGTGGATATTTGTAAAGCACGCTATGAAGCTTTTGGCACAGCAGGTAATGCCTCTAAGATTAAAGTGCTTTCTTTAGAAGCGATGACGGCACTTTATCAATTAGGGAAGCTTGATCCGCGAGTTAAATAATAAACAGCACAGATCTGCAGTTGAAAGGACCCCCCATATAGGGTGTCCCACAAATGCATATTGGTGTGTAGCTAAACTAATGAGTTTCAGCCCATTAGCCTTTCATGGTAGATTTCAACGACTGTTTTTAGCTTAAATGTTGGGCAAGTAAATCCAAGATTTAAGCTTTAAGAACCGTAGCAGAAGAGGTGGGCAGCGATGCTAAAAGCTCGCTTATTTCAGGGCTTTCGGGAAAAATAGTCTCTAGTTGCAGTAATAAAACTCTCTTGTCAAGCTCGGGTACTTCGGCCAATTTTTTCATTTGGCGACCATATAATGCTTCGATAAAATCACCAACTTCTAAGCGTGTATAAGGATCATCAAAATGATCCAATACACCCATGGCGATTTCTTTAGCTTCTGAAATATGGCCTTCTCTCTCTTTCTCTGCAGCCCTGCGCAGGGGTTGTTTAATATCACCAAGATGGAACTGACGCCAAAAAACACCTATCCACCCCATAATCTCTCCTCCTCAGCTTCGATCAAAGCTTGCTGCGTATCTTTGGTCTTCCTACGTGTCAAGTAGTAGAGTTTTCCAATATGAAATGAGTCTAAAGGAAGGGGTGTGATTCCAGCATGAAATGAGTCTGGACAAAGGGCAAGCAGTCTTCATGATCGGAGGATGAACACGATCATGAAATTAGACCAACTCAGAACCATTGAACAG
>JBDNGR010000380.1:0-3308 GCA_041689165.1 Coxiellaceae bacterium | reverse complement strand
ATCAACATAGTTTGGTGGTTAAGCCACGCCTGCCAAGCGGATTGTGAAATATGTTCAAATACTTTTTGACCCAGCGGGCCCGGGTAGGGTGGACGCGTTAAACCAGGTGCTTCGTGCTGTAACTTTTGACAAAAAACGCTTCGAGTCATTTTAGTATTCCAATTGTGTTAATAATTTTTTAAGTGGGGCGGCTATGCCACCGGGTAATTTTGCACCTTGCTTGATCCATGCTTGCGACGAGTTTTCTCTAAGGTGTCGGGCATTTAGTTTTACATCGAGTAAAACAGGTTGTATTTCTAGCTCAAAATGACTGAAAACATGCTTAATTTTGGGCTGTTGCTGGGACGCAATGATTGTACAGTCTAAGTTTTGCTGGCACCAGCTTAGTGGATCTTCATTTGATAGGCATTCGGGCGGCGACCAAAGACCGCCCCAGATGCCAACAGGCGGGCGCTGCTGCAGCAACAAACCGCGCTTAGGGTCCCGCAAAAGCAGCCATATGGCGCTACGCCTAGGCCGTGCCAAACTCTTTTTACTCTGTGGGTACTCGGTTTCACGTCCCAAATGGTGGGCTTTGCACTCAGCTGCCAGCGGGCAGCAGGGACACTTTGGCTTAGTTCTAGTGCATACCGTGGCGCCCAGATCCATCATAGCCTGGTTAAACTCGGCTGCGTGCTCTGGCGGCGTTAACTCGGTGCTAAGCTGCCAGAGCGTATTAACCACCGCTGGTGTATTGACCGCACCTTCAACTGCCTCACAACGCGCTAAAACGCGTTTTACATTGCCATCGAGTATAGGGGTGGCAATATTGCGTGAAAGTGAGAGGATGGCTCCTGCAGTAGAGCGTCCAATGCCTGGAAGCTCACTGAGTTGTTCAACGCTATTCGGGAAACGCCCAGCATATTCGTTTTTAATCACTTGCGCCGCTTTATGCATATTTCTAGCGCGTGCGTAATAACCCAAGCCAGACCAATGCTCTAACACCTCGTTCAAATTAGCTTCAGCCAAAGCAGTAACGCCGGGGAAAGTTTTGATAAAGCGTAAAAAATAGGGGATCACAGTGCTAACCTGGGTTTGTTGCAGCATGATTTCTGAAACCCAAACGCGATAGGGGGTGGTATTGGTTTGCCAAGGGAGATCACGTCTCCCTGAATGAGCAAACCAGGCTAGTACTTTTTTTCGAAAATGGGCAATTCGCGGTTTAGAGGGCAGTTGTAGCATTTAAAATTTTATTTTAGACAAAATATCCAAAGCACCTTCAGGGATCGCTTTAGCGATGCCTGCAGGTGCTGTTAAACCTTGTCTAATTAGACTAGTCGTTAAAACTGCCATATCCAATTGCACTTTAGGATCAACAATAGATCCAGTAATAATAATTGGAATTTGCATATTGTTAGCAAGCAAACTTGTATCATTACTTTGCACAAACATCCGATACTTAATTGTTTGCTGTGGAATGTTGATCGTGCCACTTCCTTTAGCAGAGAGTTGCTGAGTAGAAATCAACAGATCTTGGTTACTCAAGATGCCCTGGTAAATGGTGAAGCTTGCATTCATGCCATTGAAAGGTGTTTGGTTCGTATTACCTTTCAAGTTGGGTGTTAGCTTCTTAAGAACAGAAACTCCCTGTAGCAACCAGAAATTAAGATCCACACCTCTGATCACGCCATCTTTCACATTAATACTGCCATTACCCTGTAAGTTGCTTAGCCAAACTTCTGGTGACTTACCTACGGAATTCAGGTGTGTTTGTAAGTTTAATAAGCCTGCCACTCGCGACTCCTCGCCACCTGACGCGAATGCTTTGCCCAGATTTAAATTGGCTAAAGTGGCATCAACAGTCAGAGCAGGGATACTCGATTTTAAATTCAAATTAGCTTTGGCATTAATCGCTCCATCATACACAGAGGCGCTGATGGGATTTAAATTAATGACGTTATTATTGGCAGTACTTTGAATCAATAAATTCTTTAAGGGGATTTTGTTATAAGTTAAGGTCCCCATTTGGATTTTGCCGGACCCATCCAAATTAGTCAGAAAGCCTAAGACCAATAATGGGTTGCTCTGTGAAGCTTTCTTCGAGGAATTTTTAGGCGGCATCGTGACTTGGTATTTATCAAGATTGATTTTATCCAACTGTAGCCAGTAAGTTAAACTACGTGTTTTAGTTGTTTGGTAATCGAAATTTGCTGTCAAAGTTGAATTATCAATTTTGGCCTGCAAGTCAGGTATCTGAAAATGAGTAGGCGTAACTTTGAAGCTAAATTCAGTTGAAACATTAGTTAAAGCATTTGCGTCACTAAACTTAATACCCGGTTTAAGTTGCTGCATTAAAGCTTGTGCATTAAATGATTTAACTTTGACAGAACCCTTGCCGGTAGAATTGCTTAAATCACCTTCAGAATTAATGGCCACACACATTTGCGCTAAGTTGGCACTGACATCTGCCAGCTTCCAAGCCTTATTTTTTACATCTACTTTAAAATCACCTTTAGCAGCAAACGAAAGATTCTTAGCTGTTTGAGTAGCTAGTTGGCCATTAGCTTGTAAAGATTCCAGTTTGTAGACTTCTTTGTCCAAATCGATATAAGCATCAGCCTTAGCGTTAAATTGAACTCTTAATTTCGGTTTCTTACTGGTCATTTTAAAACTAAGATAAACAGGAAAATCACGTGCCATTCCAAGATTGGAGCTATCTAAATTCAAGTCAGTCACTTCAACCACGTTCTCGGTAGTGGCATCAATGTATTTAACATAGGAATCTTGCACTGAAATAGTCGTGATATTAATTTTCTGCATAGAGCGGTTTTTAGTGGGCTCTGTAGAAATGCTTGATGCATCGTTACTAGCAACTTTATCAGCAGCTTTGGCACTAGCGGTAAGATCAGACCAATTGTCGCTGCTAGTAGATTTTTTGACTAAATAAAGATTCGCATGATCGAGAACTATAGCGCCGAATTCGACTTTACCCACTAATAGAGGAAGCAACTGCAGTTTAATTTCAGCTTCACCCACTTTCAGGAACGCTTTTTCACCAAAGCCTTGTGGATTGCTTAACTCGACATCTTCGACATCCACGCCTAACCACGGAAATAACGAAAGTGTGATATTGCCATTAATGCTGAGCTCTCTGCCGGTAGCCTTGTTCACCGCTGCCACAATCTCAGGCTTATAGTCATTAGGATTAATGATTTGCGTTAGCACTATACCCGCGGCAACTAATAAAATGACGAGACTTAAGATAATAATGGCAGAAATTCGAATTAAACGAGGCATGCATTCTCCTTGAATAAGCATTTTGAAAGATT
>JBDNGR010000379.1:0-2769 GCA_041689165.1 Coxiellaceae bacterium | reverse complement strand
TTTGGAGCGCAAAGCTTGGTGAAAGATTATTTCACCGGATTTTTTCTGTTATTAGAGAACCAAATCAGACAAGGTGATGTGATTGAGGCTGGCGGTAAAAGTGGTTTGGTTGAGGAAGTTACGTTGCGCTATATCAAAATGCGTGATTACGACGGTAATGTGCACTTCGTTCCTAACGGAAACATAACCACTGTAACAAACATGAGTAGAGAATACGCTCAATCGGTTATCGATATTGGTATCGCTTACAAAGAGGATATTAGTCGAGTCATAAAGGTGATGGAAGCCGTAGGTGAGACTTTGAGAAAAGACGAGGCTTTTTCACATAAGATTCTAGATAAGATGGAAATGGCTGGGGTAGAGCGCTTGGAGGATTCTGCTGTCATTATTCGCTGCAGATTTAAAGTGCTCCCATTGGAGCAATGGGGAATAAGACGTGAATATTTTAAAAGGATTAAGTCGGAATTTGATCAACATGGAATTGAAATTCCATACCCTCATTTGACCGTATACCCAGGTATAACGGGTAATCCACAATTACTTTAATAGGTAATACTCGTGTGATTTGGTATCAAAACTTCCTTGACTAACAGTTTTGCGCGCAGAAGTAGCTAACGCTTGGTATTTCATTTTAAATTCGTCGAGATTTTCTTCTTCAAGCTCTTCTGCGCCCAGTAGCGCATTGTGAGCACCTTTGGTGGCACGGATTAACTCGTCAAGCTTTAACTGAGTGGCCTCGGCATCTCTGTTTTGTGTATTTTGAATTAAGAAAACCATTAAAAATGTAATGATGGTTGTTCCATCATTAATGACCAATTGCCATGTATCGCTAAAGTTGAATATTGGGCCTGTAAGTATCCATACAATTACAACCGTTAAGGCAAAAGTAAATGCACGAGGACGACCACAGAAACGAGAGATTGTCTTAGCAAAAGTTGAGTACCCATTATTGATGCGCATAAGCGTATTTTTCCTAGATATTTAATACTCAATATTTTTATTGAGATTAACAATTAAAGCACACTTTATTTCTCATGATCACTTTTTTGCATTCAAGCTTGCCGCTATAGAGAAATTTTTTATGATTAATTTCTCTTTTGCGCTTATTTGGAGTAATGTAAATGCGTGGAAAGAAACTAGTCGATTAGTGAGTATGCCATGTCGAACCGTCCGAACAATTTATCAAAACATTCTCTAGCTAGAATAAACCCGTGTGAGTCCTCAATAAAAATCCCTGAGAAGATTGCAGAAAAAGACGTAATCACTGCTCGTAAATCTAAGAAAAAACTATTAGATAATTATGATGAGAGTATTACAGAAGGAAATCAAATATTAACCGAAAACCTTAATAGTGAAAATGATATATGACCAGATATTTAAAATATCGAATCATCTTGGCGATGAATAATGTTCATATGTGCAAACCCAGTTAAATAAAGTTGGAGCTACCAGTTGGAATATAAGGATTATTACAAAGTGCTTGGAGTTTATAAGTCTGCGACTAGCGATGAAATTAAAAAAGCCTATAAAAAACTTGCGCATAAATATCATCCTGATATTTCCAAAGAAAAAGATGCAGAAGTTAAATTCAAGGAAGTCGGAGAGGCTTACAGTACTTTAAAAGACGAAGAAAAACGTGCCGCCTATGATTCATTGGGTAGCCAATCTACAAATGAAGGTTTTCGACCTCCTCCAGGCTGGTCTAGCAATCAAAACGATGGCAGTAATGCTTTTGACGGTATGGATTTTGCAGATTTGTTTGCTCAGTTTGGCGGCAGGTCTAACAGTTCTGCGAATAATCGTAGATCTATGCAGCGGCCAGGACAAGATTATGATATTACTGCCGATATCTCGCTGGAAGAGGTGTTTAAAGGCGCTCAGCTAGATATTGATTTAATAGTCCCAGAATATCTTGAAAACGGAAGTGTGCATAACTCACCAAGATTATTCAAAGTACGTGTACCTAAAGGGGTTGTCGACAAACAAAGACTGCGGCTTATAGGTAAGGGCGGCAAAGGCTTAAACGGAGGTGTCAATGGCGATCTTTACCTCAATGTTCGTTTTAAACCGCACGCATATTTTAAGGCTGACGGACATGATCTTTCTGTAGATATTCCCATTACACCATGGGAAGCAAGTTTAGGTACTTCCATTGAAGTTCCAACTTTGCATGGTGTAGTTAAGATGAAAATATCTGAGGGTACAAACACAGGTAAAAAATTGCGCCTTGCAAAAAAGGGTCTTCCAGATCAAAACAATGGCCATGGCAATCTTTACGCGATTATTCAGATTGTTGTGCCCCCAGTGCTTACAGAACAAGAAAAGAAACTCATGAAAGATTTAGCTGGGACGTCAAATTTCAACCCTCGGCAACACTTAAGTTAGGAAACGGACATGTTTATAGATCTCACTGAAGTTACATGGCTTGGCGATAGTCACTTAGTTTCATACGATGAGTTATGTCAGTTGTCTGGTTTGACTACTACAGATATTCAGCAATTGTTAGAAAGTGGCGTGTTAATTTCTCAAGATAATAACGCTAATCAATTTAATAGTACTTGTATTATCTTATTACGCAAAGTATCAAGGTTGAAGCAAGATTTTGAGCTAGATATTAACGGAATGTGCATATCATTAGCCCTCTTGCAAAAAATTAACAGTCTTGAGCAACAACTGAATCAAAACAAACCGAGCGTTTGATAGCCTGTTAATAAAAAATCGCGGCTGATTATGATAGAAATATTTGAGATTAACTTATTTTTAATAAGC
>JBDNGR010000378.1:0-3586 GCA_041689165.1 Coxiellaceae bacterium | reverse complement strand
TTCAACGGGCTATTGAAGAAGCCGAGCTAATGGCGGGCTGTCGAATTCACTCGGCATTCACCGGCATTGCTGGCAGTCATATCAAAAGTTTAAATTCGCATGGTATTGTGGCTATTCGTGATCGCGAAGTTACTCAGGCCGATATAGATCGTGTCATTGATGCGGCTAAAGCGGTTGCCATTCCAGCTGATCAAAAAATTCTCCATATCCTTCCTCAAGAATTCATTATTGATGCCCAAGAAGGGGTGCGCGAGCCCATCGGTATGTCTGGTGTTCGTCTCGAATCGAAAGTGCATATTGTGACAGGTGCTGTGAGTGCCGCGCAAAATATCACCAAGTGTGTGCGTCGTTGTGGTTTAGAAGTGAGCGATGTAGTTTTAGAACAATTGGCTTCTAGCTATGCGGTACTGACTGAAGATGAAAAAGAATTAGGCGTGTGCATGGTTGATATCGGTGGCGGTACAACTGATATCGCTATTTTCACCGAAGGTTCAATTCGCCACACGGCTGTTATTCCGATTGCAGGCGATCATGTCACCAATGATGTGGCCATTGCGCTGCGTACGCCAGTGAAGTATGCCGAAGAAATTAAAATTAAATATGCTTCAGTTTTGCCAGCTTCAGTTGATCCTGATGAAATGATTCAAGTGCCTAGTGTTTCCAAACATCCTTCTAAACAAATTTCTGCTCGCGCTTTGGCGCAAGTGGTAAGTGCACGCTATGAAGAATTATTCGCTTTGGTTTTAGCTGAATTACGTCGCAGTGGTTTTGAAGATTTAGTTACGGCGGGTGTTGTTTTGACTGGTGGTGCTTCTGGTGTGGCGGGTGGTGTTGAATTAGCTGAGTTGGTTTTCCAAATGCCTGTACGTTTAGGTTTGCCACAGCATGTGAGTGGTTTGTTAGATGTGCGTGAAAGCCCGGGTTTTGCAACCGGTATTGGTCTGCTGTTGTATGGACAACAACAAGCTGATCAACCCGCGGCAAATGATTCTGGTATGAAAGGTTTATGGTCTCGTATGAAAGGTTGGTTTAACGGTAATTTTTAGAAGAGGATAATCTCATGTTTGAATTAGGCGACAGCTCTCCACATAATGCCCAAATCAAAGTGATCGGAATTGGTGGTGGCGGTGGTAATGCCATTGAGCACATGATCCTAGAGAACATCGAAGGCGTAGAGTTTATTTGCGCAAACACCGATGCTCAGGCGTTGAATCGCTCTAGTGCTAAACACATTATTCAACTAGGCGAGGAAATCACTAAAGGTTTAGGAGCTGGCGCAGATCCTGAAATCGGTCGTAAAGCTGCTGAAGAAAATGCTGAGCATTTGCGTGAAATCTTGCAAGGTACCGACATGGTGTTTTTAACAGCAGGAATGGGTGGCGGTACGGGTACAGGTGCGGCTCCCATTGTGGCGCAAATCGCGAAAGAATTGGGTATCTTAACTGTTGCAGTTGTTACTAAACCCTTTGCTTTTGAAGGTAAAAAACGCTTAGCCGTCGCTGAAGAAGGAATCCGTGGTTTAAGCAAGTATGTTGATTCTTTAATTACCATTCCCAACAATAAATTATTGAGCGTGCTGGGCAAAAATATCAGCCTAGTGAATGCTTTTAAATCAGCTAATAATGTTCTGTTAGGTGCGGTTCAGGGTATTGCTGATCTTATTACGCGCCCGGGTTTAATTAACGTCGACTTTGCCGATGTACGCACCGTTATGTCTGAAATGGGTATGGCGATGATGGGTACTGGTGTTAGCCGTGGTGAAAATCGGGCACGTGAAGCGGCTGAAGCTGCTATCAGTAGCCCGTTGTTAGAAGATGTCGATTTTTCAGGTGCGCGTGGTGTGTTAGTGAATATTACCGCAGGTATGGATATGTCCATTGGGGAATTCGAAGAAGTCGGTGATGCGATCAAGAGCTTCGCTTCTGAGAATGCGACCGTTGTCGTCGGGACTGTTATTGATCCTGAAATGACGGATGAATTGCGCGTGACGGTAGTGGTAACAGGTTTAGGTCGTGCAGTGGCTTTAGGTGGTGTTGCGAGCTCTTCGCTGTTAGAAAACAGCACGCCAGCGGCCGCACAAATCTTTAGAACCACCAAAAACGATGGAACCCTCGACTACACTCAACTTGAACGCCCCACCTATATGCGTAACGACAGGACTCGTCGGACGGCTGAAGAGGTTGTTGAAGAAGCGCAGCGTGATATTGAGTATTTTGATATTCCAGCCTTTCTACGTAAGCAAGAGGAATCCTAGTAGGAGATCTTGTTCTGCCTGACTTCAGGGACAATCCTAGCTCATCACACCTTTGTGAAGAGGGCTAGGATTGTGAAATCACTTTACTATGCTAGAATGCCCAAATTTTTTCGGAATAGAAACGAATGGTTAAACAAAGAACGTTAAAAAACGCCATCCGCGCCACAGGAGTGGGGGTTCACTCAGGTGAGAAGGTTTATCTAACTCTACGCCCAGCACCTATTAATACGGGGATCATCTTCCGTCGCATCGATTTGCCTGAAGTGGTCGAAATTCCAGCGTTAGCTAAATATATCGGTGATACCAGCCTCTCAACTTGTCTGATCAAGCAAGGCGTAAGAGTTTCAACGGTTGAGCATTTGTTATCCGCGATGGCGGGTGTCGGCATTGATAATGCCTATATCGACCTTACTGCTGCTGAACTGCCCATTATGGATGGTAGCGCAGGTCCTTTTATCTTTCTAATTCAGTCTGCTGGCATTGATGAGCAAAATGCCGCGAAGCAATTTGTACGAATCAAGCACAAAGTCCAAGTTAAAGAAGGCGATAAATTAGCTAAGCTTGAACCTTATGATGGTTTCAAAATTACTTTTGGGATTAGCTTTGACCACCCCGCTTTCGATAGCAGTAACCAAGAAGCAACTCTGGACTTTTCAACTACTTCGTATGTTAAAGAAGTCTCGCGTGCACGCACCTTTGGTTTCTTATCTGATTTTGAAACGCTAAGACATAACAATTTAGCCTTGGGTGCTAACTTAGACAATGCTATTGCGATGGACGACTATAAAGTCGTGAATCAAGATGGGTTGCGTTATAAAGATGAGTGCGTTAAGCATAAAATTCTTGATGCCGTAGGTGATTTGTATTTGCTGGGCCACAGTTTAGTTGGTGCATTTACAGGTTATAAATCAGGTCATCATCTCAATAGTATTTTGCTACATGAGCTTTTAAGCCAAGAAAATGCTTGGGAAGTTGAAACTTATGATGATGTTAAAAAAGCCCCTATCATTTACATGGGTGCTAGCCCAAGTTACGTGGCACGGTAGCTTGGGCTGTAGGGGCGGGGCTCTGTCCTCGCCCTCCCTAATTATACATTGATGTTGTTTTACAAATAGAATCTACACACAGTACTTAGCTACCTGAAAGAGGGCAGGCACCCAATTTACACACCAGGCCCCACCCCTACGAGATCGATGTTATTTCAGAGAGGGCGGGGACAGGGCCCCGCCCCTACGAGATCGATGTTATTTCAGAGAGGGCGGGGACAGGGCCCCGCCCCTACGAGATCGATGTTATTTTAGAGAGGGCGGGGACAGGGCCCCACCCCTACGA
>JBDNGR010000377.1:0-1577 GCA_041689165.1 Coxiellaceae bacterium | reverse complement strand
TCTTGGCTCCTAATCTCAGTCTCTAAAATATTATTCCCCTTTTCTATCTGCTCATTAACGTCTTTTTGAGCCTGTTCACGAGAAACTTTGAGCACAGGATTCTCGTACTTCGCTGGGGGAACCTGCTTTCGGGCCATCAGGTGTTCTCCTTCATTGATCGGCCTTCTTAGGGCGACCCACGGCGCGCTTTGGGGCGACCACTACTGAATTAGCTTCAAGCAATCCAGCATCTTTTATTGCCTCTTCAATGAGATTTACCACGAACTCGTTGCGGTTCTTTCGCGAACGCCACGCAAGTTCATTTAGCTGCTCAAGTAACCCCTGCGGTAGCCGAAGCGTAAATGCTGCCCTCTCATCCATTCTATTTCCCCTTTTTTATTGGTGATACCAGATAAACCAAAGGTATCACCAGCATACGCTTTTGTCAAGAGGTGAAGCCCAAAAAATTCGTTGAAAATTAGTTATTTTTCGGTATTGACAATGTTAGGTATCTTTGGTGTCGTAGATACCATAAAGACCAACAAAAAGAGACCGAATCCCCCGCCCTGGAAAGTGAAGGATTCGGCCACAAGTTAACAGAAAGGAAATTCATGTCATGAACAATTCTACTACTAACGCTCCTCAGCCGCGAGCCCAAAACGGTGCACAGGCTACCCCTCGTTTGTCGGCCAAGCAAGCTCGAAAAGCCGCTGCTGCTGCCAATGTCCAGGTGCATCGCAATCAGCTGGATGCCTACGGTCTTGGCCAATGTCGAAGTTGATGAGCTAGCCACAATGGATGCACGCCATTCAGGGATGAGGTATCAGTGGTCAGCACTGATACCTCATCCCTGATCTATACCCACGGCCCTAGTACACTTGGGCGTAAGTAAGACAGTGAATCAGTAGGACAGTAGAACAGTGTTTGTACTGTCTCACTGTCCTACTGATTCACTGTCTTACTTACGCCCAAGTGTACTAGGGCCGTGGTCAGCCCGCCGGGTTGGGTGCCGGGCAGCTTAAAATCGAGCAGGCTGGTGTTGATCGGTGCGTTGACCTGGCTGCCGGCGTGCGGATTGACCGCCCCATCCGTGCCCGCCACCTCTTCCAGCACTCCCATGTGCGCTGCAGCTCGGCGTCGGCGGCGATAACCGCCAGGTGTTCGCGGTAGGTTGTGTTACCTTGATGCGGATCCGTGGACGGTTGTTCTTCCGCCCGTGGCGCCGCCAGGGATCGCCCAGGCAGGCTGAGAAAAAGCAGCATGCCGGCCAGCAAGACGATGCCCAGCATGCCTAGCGTAACAATAAACTTCGGTTTCCATTTTGGTGCAAGTTTAGAATGTTTGATCATGACGTTGCCTCTTTGAACTATAAATATTTCTCACTTAACTTAACGTATAATCGCATAATGTTGTCTAGCTGAATCATTGATTACTTATAATGTATTTCCATTACAATCGTTAAATCTAGAAGTTACGCAGTTGCCCCGGGAACGCTGGCATCCTGCCGGCAGCGGCTCGACGACTCGACGACTCGACTGAGCTCGCCGAAGTCTGAGCTCGCCGAAGTCTGAGCTCGCCGAACGTCCGCCAGAGATGGC
>JBDNGR010000376.1:0-14510 GCA_041689165.1 Coxiellaceae bacterium | reverse complement strand
GGCCCCCGTGCCTGCCCTCTCAACTGCACATCAATGCCAGTTACCACAGATACACCGAACTGAAAAAGGGCAGGCACAGGGACCCCGCCCCTACAAGACCGCGGTTAATTCAGAGAGGGCAGGCTTGGGCTGAGCTTGCGAGTCCTCGAGCGTGCGCGGCCCAACGCCCGATAATGATTCTGCTCACGATATGGTTAATACTTAAACTTTCGAGGGATGGGCGGCGGCCTTAAAACGTTCTTGGTCTCGCTTATGTTGCCCCATGCTCAAGCATTGTTGTGATCAATAAAATCCAAAAAAATAGCTTGGGTGTTGGGCCGCGCAAATGACACAGGAGTGTCATTTGCTCAGCCCAAGCTACGGTGCCAATATAACATCGCTGTAGCTTGGGTATAGGGGGGCAAAATCCCTCCGTGGTTGGCCTTTCAATAGCCACACAGAACCCGCCCCCACAGCCCACCAATCTAGGACTTAACAAAAAACTGCTTAGCCGCTTCTAACCAGTTTTTAGCACGCGGATCGTGCTCTTTACCATCTTCGAGCAGTAAAGCGTTAAATTTTTGTAGGCATTCTTTTTGCTGAGCATTTAAAGCAAGGGGTGTTTCTACCACCACACGGCAAATCAAATCGCCGGTGGTGCCAGTGCGTAACGTTTTTACGCCCTTACCGCGCAGGCGAAATAATTTACCACTTTGTGTTTCAGGTGGCATTTTTAATGCCAACGCACCACCCAAAGTAGGCACATTAATTTCACCACCCAAAGTTGCAGTTACAAAACTGATCGGAATATCGCAATGCAAATCATGAGCCTGACGCGTGAAAATAGCGTGTTTTTTAAGGCGTATTTGCACATATAAATCACCTGCAGGTGCGCCATTCAAACCCGCCTCACCTTCACCGGATAAACGAATACGATCACCTTGATCAATACCAGCTGGAATTTTAACTTGCAGATCACGTGGTTCTTGCACCCGACCTTGACCATGACATTTATGGCAAGGATCTTTAATAACTTTGCCTTGGCCATGACAACGGTTACAGGTTTGTTGTACTGCAATGAAGCCATGCTGCATGTGCACTTGACCACTGCCATGACAGGTTTGACAGGTCACGGGGCTCGTGCCCTTTTTAGCTCCACTGCCTTCGCAGGGTTCACATTTAACCCAAGTGGCTACTTTGATAGTTTCATTCGAACCATGCACGGCTTGCTCTAAGCTCAGTTCTAATTCATAACCTAAATCAGCACCGCGCTGTGGTCGATTGGGACTACGCCCGCGCGCACCACCAAAAATATCACCGAAGATATCTCCAAAAATATCACCGACATTTTCAAAGCCAAAACCACCGCCGCCCATGGATGGATCAACACCGGCATGACCAAAACGATCATAAGCTGCGCGCTTTTCAGCATTGGAAAGCACTTCATATGCTTCTTTGGCTTCTTTGAATTTGGCTTCAGCTTCGTGATCGCTTGAATTGCGATCGGGGTGATATTTCATCGCTTGACGACGATAGGCTTTTTTTAGTTCATCCTCGTTGACAGTGCGGGAAACTTCGAGAACTTCATAATAATCACGTTTGGACATTTGCAAACCTTGGGTGAATTTTTTTCAATATGGCCTAGGGCGCGCCCCTCTGGTTGCCTTCTTTGAATTAACATCGATCTTGTAGGGGCAGGCACAGGGGCCTGCTCCTACAACAACATCGGTATACAGTTGAGAGGGCAACCACGGGGGGTTGCCCCTACAGGTTCTTGGTAGAAAGTATCATTGTAAATAAACAATTCCGAGTGTTGGGCTGCACAAGCGCCACCCCCAAGCTACAGAAGTAATTTATTCCTTCTTATCATCCTTCACTTCTTCAAACTCCGCATCCATCACATCATCTTTAGGTGCTTGTTGGTCCACATCGGGTGCGGCACCTTCAGTGCCAGCTTGCGCATTTTGCTTGTAAGCGCGTTCAACAACTGGTGCTGAAGCATCGGTTAAAGCTTTAGTTTTAGCTTCAATATCGGCTTTATCATCAGTTTTCATAGCGTCTTTCAAAGCATTAACGGCCGCTTCAATCGATGATTTTTCACTGTCTGTTACATCTTTCAAATCACGTAAAGATTTTTCAGTGGCATGAATGATACTGTCCGCCTGGTTACGCGTAGTGACCAATTCTTGGAATTTTCGGTCAGCATCTTTATTCATTTCCGCATCTTTCACCATCTTTTGAATTTCATCTTCAGATAATCCGCTGGATGCTTTAATCACGATAGATTGCTGCTTACCAGTAGCTTTGTCTTTTGCTGACACATTCAAGATACCATTAGCATCAATATCGAAAGTCACTTCAATTTGTGGCATACCACGCGGCGCGGGTGGAATATCAGCCAAATCAAATCGACCTAAAGATTTGTTAGCAGAAGCCATTTCACGCTCACCTTGCAATACGTGTACTGTTACCGCTGTTTGATTATCATCCGCTGTTGAAAACACCTGAGAGGCTTTCGTTGGAATGGTGGTGTTCTTATTGATGAGTTTAGTCATCACCCCACCCATGGTTTCAATACCTAAAGATAAAGGTGTCACGTCAAGCAACAGAATATCTTTCACATCACCGGCCAGTACTGCACCTTGAATAGCCGCACCAATCGCTACTGCTTCATCCGGGTTCACATCATGACGCGGATCTTTACCAAAGAAGTTTTTAACCACTTCTTCGACCTTAGGCATACGAGTTTGACCACCGACTAAGATAACAGCATCAATATCGTTGGGACTTAAGCCCGCATCTTTAAGCGCGATTTTGCAAGGCTCGATAGTACGCTGAATCAAGTCTTCTACTAAAGACTCTAATTTGGTACGCGTGATTTTTACATTTAAATGTTTAGGACCTGAAGCATCAGCCGTGATGTAAGGTAAATTCACATCGGTTTGTTGCGCTGAAGATAATTCAATTTTCGCTTTTTCAGCCGCCTCTTTTAAGCGTTGCAAAGCTAGTGGGTCTTTACGTAAATCAATACCGCTGTCTTTCTTGAATTCTTCAACTAAGAAATCAATTAAGCGCATATCAAAATCTTCACCACCTAAGAAGGTATCACCGTTCGTGGCTAATACTTCAAATTGATGTTCGCCGTCCACATCTGCAATTTCAATAACAGATATGTCAAAGGTACCACCACCCAAATCGTAAACCACAATTTTGCTGTCGCCCTTTTGCTTATCCATACCATAGGCAAGAGCGGCCGCGGTGGGTTCGTTGATAATACGTTTTACTTCAAGGCCTGCGATCTTGCCCGCATCTTTAGTCGCTTGACGTTGTGAGTCGTTGAAATAAGCCGGAACGGTAATAACCGCTTCAGTCACTGGATGACCTAAATAGTCTTCAGCGGTTTTTTTCATCTTCATTAAGACTTCTGCTGAAACTTGTGGTGGCGCCAAATCTTTATTATTTAAAACTTGTACCCATGCATCACCATTGTTAGCTTTCATGATTTTATAAGGCACCATCTTGATGTCTTTTTGCACGACATCATCAGTAAATTTGCGACCAATCAAGCGTTTGATGGCATACAGGGTGTTATGAGGATTGGTAACCGCTTGTCGCTTAGCCGCCATACCGACCAAGATTTCACCCTCGTTGGTATAGGCTACGATTGAAGGGGTAGTACGCGCACCTTCAGCGTTTTCAATTACCTTAACTTTACCCCCTTCCATGACCGCTACGCAGGAGTTGGTGGTTCCTAAGTCAATCCCAATAATCTTACTCATATTGCTTCCTCATTCAGGTTATTTACAGGTCTAGCAACTTAAATGGGGATTGATCTATAGAGTTCAAGGGGGCGGCAGCAATTTTTGAGGAAAGCTTGGGCTTTGGGTGCGATATTGGTCGGTGGCACCGTAGCTTGGGCGTAGGGGCGGGGCCCCGTCCCCGCCCTCTCAACTGCAGATCAATGTCATTTATCACACATGCACCCAACTGAAAGAGGGCGGGCACGGGGGCCCGCCCCTACAGCCCAACAGCACACCAAAAACCTCCGTATGTTGGCCCTATGCTATACTTCTTACCGGCATTCATCAGAGGGAATATTGATGCTCAGCAAGACGCAAAGCGGTATTATTTTTGCCTGTTTATTAACAATGTTGGCCTATTTGGCCATTAATGCCGGCCTTCCTGCCTTCCCACAACTCGAACATTATTTTTCGGTTGAATCCACGCAAATGAGAAATTGCATGACGATCTTTCTGTTTAGCTATGCATTTGCACAACCGTTTTGGGGGACGCTGTCGGATCGTTTCGGCCGGCGCAACATTATCTTAATCGCCTCTACTATCGCCATAATCGGTGCGCTAGTGATTAGCTCGGCCAACTCTATCCATTCTTATGCTTTAGGTTTATTTATTTTGGCTATAGGAGTGGGTTCTGGAACTATTTTGGCTCGCACTATTCTAATTGATTCTTCCGATGAAAAGTCTATTCATAAAGGCATGTCGTTTATGGTAGCGATTATTGCCTTGATGCCCTCGCTATCGCCCATTATTGGTGGACACTTGTTAACCTGGTTTAATCATTGGCGCGCCATTTACATTTTTATGTCTATATTAATAGCTGTGGTTTTATTATTGATACTGCTGCACTTTAAAGAAAGCAGTACCAAAAAATTACAAAGCATTAACTGGTCTGAAACTAAGAGAATCTATAAAGACATTCTAAAAAATAGCAAATTTATGGGTTATTGCATCCCCTATAATTTAGCTGTCGGCACACTCGTGACTTTTTATGCACTCTCGCCTTATCTTTTTATTAGGCATTTGCATATGGCAGAAAATCGCTACGGTTATCTGCTTATTTTAATTAGCTTAAGTTATCTGGTCGGCATTGTGACGATGCGATTGGCTGAGAAGCGCATTTCTCTCGATAAATTGATGTTACTCGGCTGTGCTTTTACACTCAGCGCAGGTCTATTGTTTGGGTTATTCTCCTTTCATTATGGATTTTCAGTTTCAACCATTCTCATACCGATTATGTGTTATGCCATCGGCTGCGGTTTTATTAGCCCCATTGCAAATGCGCGTGCTTTGGCAGCGGTTCCGATCGATTATAGAGGGAGTGCCGCTTCGATTTTAGGTGCGGGAATTATGGCGGTTTCTGCTACGTTGAATATTATTTTGTCACCCTTTCGTATGGATACACTAGAAGCTTTGGCGGCCTTCATTTTAGTGGTGGCAATGATTAAGGGAATTTTGTTCTACAAATTAGTGTTCAGTGATACTCCTAAGCTTTGACACCCAACAGCGCACCGGGTGTATCCAGCAAAGCCAAAGATGCATCAGTTGGAACTGGGGCATCACGATCATCTACTTTAATTGTTAATGCCGGCTTCTTCCTAGAACTCATAACTCGAGCAGAACTCATAACTTGAGCAGCACTCACACTCCGCGTTGGATGATAAGCTTCGTCAAGCTGTATGTGCCTCTTCAGCTCAAGCTCTAAAGTTTTTAGAGATTCATTTTTATGCCGATAAACCGCAATCGCTGCTGGCAAAGTATTTAAAGATGCTCGCGCTTGGCGCAAGCCACGTCTTTGCACAAAATCGACCAAACTAAGAGCGGCCCAAATAATTGAGGCACCGATTAAAGGTGCGAGCACCCAAGGTGAAAAATAAGAGAAGCTCGCCAGTAATCCTAATTGTGCAAAAGTGCCAATAAAAGCAATCAACAAGAAAGCAAAGGAACCACCATCACTAGTACCGCGCACAAAAGGCAGGACTCGACGGCAAAACTTTTTAAGCTTAACCCATTGGGTTAAAGGCACTTCTTCAATGGCATGGTGATTAAGCTTAGTGAATAAAGGATGTCCGCGAAAAATGCCATGCGGTATCATAGCTTCCAAATGAGCACGTCTAAGACGCACTTCATAAACTAAATCGCTATACTCTGTTTGTAATTTTTCTTTGGCATGCTGCAGCTTAGTATGTAGATCCGCTTTAAGAAACTTAGCCGTATGATACGAAAAAACGGCAAAGACCACACCCACCACGCATGCCAGTAAGATAGGAGCTACCGCCATGGGAATACCACCCACTAACGCTAGCTTTGAAACAGCAATGCCATTAACGGCTAATAAATCATACAAAGGCGCCATCAAAGAAGCCGTGGTTACAAAATAATTTACAAAATTGACTAAAGCACTCGTCAACTTCCTAAATCTTGGCTTCACACCCTGAATTTTTTGTTGCACCAAATTCGCTTCTGCTCGCGGGGCCAAAGTTGAATTTTCACGCGCCCAAGTATCCAGCACTTCTCGCGTAGCAAATGAGCCTTCTGCAGGCCCGATAGCGACTTTCCTGAGCATCACTAAATTTTCTAAGAGCGCATGTGCCTTATTATTATTAGCACTATGACGATTACGATCTGCGGAGATCATCTGAAAACCATATTGCAATATAGCGAGGCACGCCGGCAAAAGAAATGCCACTAAAGGCGGTGCTGTTACGCCTAGACTAAAAGCACTCACACCAGCCCCGAAAAACAGCGCCAGCACGATGGCATTAATAGCCCACACTGCCCAGTACCACAAAATAGCACTGTAGAGAAATTTAAAGACGTGAGTTGCAAATTTGAACGGCTGAAATTTTTTGGGTGGCAGATGACTTAAGGGATCTGATGCCCATTCCCGAAGTAACTCAGCGCGATAAGCCCCTGTTGTGGTAGCGGTTTCCTCATCTGTAGTTAACTTACGTTTGGCAATCACAAAACGCTTTTTTTTTTGATCAAAAAATAAGATGGCATACACTTTTTGTAGATGTTGCTCATTTGCATCATGCAAAATAGCATCGGAACAAATCTTAATGCCTGCCGCGTCATTCGCTGTGATCTTATCTAACTCAACTATATCTTCGAGCCGCTCTACCCGCTCAACCCCTACCCAAGCAAAAAAGCGCCGAGCAGTGCTCACCACGGTCGTCAACATCACAGTAAAATCAAAGGGATATTTGGCTGAACTTTCTTCGGTGGGTGAACCCACAAATAAATGATTACTATCGCGTGTGAATAAAGCACTTTGATATGCTTCAAATTGCCATAGATTTGTTACGAGTTTAGTCTCTGTTGATGTCGGCACGATAAATTCTCAATTCTATTAAATTAGCTTAGCTTGCTAGCTCTACTTGTGGGTGATCCTGACTTTCCAATCTCAGCAGCGGTAGCAGATTCAGCTACTACTTTTTTAGCAGAAGCCTTGCCTGATTCGCCTAAAGCTCGGTGTCTCTGCACATGAGACACACTAACGGCAGGTGCAAACATAGCAAAGCCCCCTGAGATTCCCGGTATTTCCAAGGGCCTTAAACTCATGCGCCACCTTGATTGCGTTGAGCTGCCAGACATAACACCCATAGCTCTGGATGATGGACTTGGAACATCTATTCTTAGGGATAAAGCTACTGCCTCTTTTCCTGTAGCTTGTTTACTACTACCAGTGTGCGTACTGATCACTAACAAGATAGAAGCGATGACCAAGCCCGCTAGAACGACCCATAAAGCCGTTAAAACTGCAGGATTCATTACCAGGCCTGCTGCCGCCACTGTGGCCTTTAAAAAAGGCAGCGCAGGGATGATACCCAGACTCAATAATGCGCCCATCATCAAAGCAGCTATTATGGTTGTGATCGCTATTGCCCTGAGTGAAATACGCGTCCTATATGCTTCGAGCCATTGTATCCAAGTGCGTGGCAGCTCAGCAGCAGAAAAGGGCGACATTCCCGCTAGAGTCCTGCGTTGTGCTGTTAAGCGAATTTTATCCTTTAAGATCTCACCCTCAAGCTCATCTAATCGTGCTTCCGGAAAAGCCGACTCTTCGCCGCTCAAAGCTGGCCGCCCTAAAGAGTAAACATGTTCTTCCCATTCGGTTAAAAATCCATGCAGGTCTCGCTCCAATGATTCAGCGCCTGGTGTACTAACACAGGCTGCACCGATTGGACTAACAGCGGAGAAAGGAGGAAGAGCCTCTGATGTATTGATTCTTCCCGACGCACCTGCAATTGTCCTGGCGTCAGCTCGAGCTTCTAGTTTAGCTGTTTCTTTTCCCGCTATTATTGGGTTTTTAGTAAGCCGAATTAAGGTTAATGGCTGCTCTAGCGAACCATTGGCCTTAATAACAAAACTTTGTTCAACGACAGCAAAGCTAACTTTAGTAGCGCCACCCCCCATAATCAAAGCTTGCGTTCGAAAATAAAGATAAGAGCCATCTTTTTGTCGAATGATTTTCTGCTCTAGATTAAGCTGGTCCAAACTCACTCTGAAGCCTGCAATTTCTCCGGTTACGACAGCTAGATAATTAGGAACTCCACATTCTCCGCTAATGTAGGGAAGAAGTAATTCTTTTAGCTTAGTAGGCATGCAGTCTTTCGCGTAATGCGCTCTTAAACTACTACAGATTTGTTGCGGGAGCTCGGCTTCCAAATCGCCCAAAGATCCTTTTGTAGCTATCAGTGCTCGAAAAGCTAATAAACTGTTATTGAGCTCGGCAGGTAACGAGTCTTCGTTTCCTAACACAGCATGTCTAATGCGAAAGCTTGGCTCTGCGTAAACCAACTGACTCTGGGCATAGTCTGAAAAGTACATGCTGCTACGACTGAACCCCATAACAAAATCATCACGCACAGGCGGTCTTGTATATTGTGTTTGATAATAAACCTGATTGTTTTCAGTCATTAACTCAAAGACTTGTAGCATCTGCTCTCCTGGGGTGACTTGGCAAGATAATCCTAAAAGGGTCTATCTCTAAAGCCATAACAGGGCTACAAAAAACGTAGCTTACATATTCGGCTTAGGGTTGAATTTGGGTTGCGTACCCATCGCCATTTCGATCTTGGCCATTAAGGCATTCACCTTATCCAATTGTTTGCCAAAAGCCAATTTTTTCTGCGGCTGCTCGTCTGGTTGACTACGTTTTTCAGATGCTTCTGTAAGCTCCATTTCTGCGCCCTCAACCATTTCTTGACCTTCCATTTCCATAGCTTCCATCTCCATGCCCTCCATCTCCATGCCTTGGCTTTGCTGCTGTTGCTGCAAATTCTTTTGCGCTTGGGTGGTTTCTTTAGCTCCTTTACGACGACGCTCTAATTCACCGCGCAATTGATGCAGGTTATGGTACATGAAGTTGATGAAGGTCTTAAATTCCGCCTCATTTTGAGTCATCAGATATTCGATAGCCGCTAATTGCAATTCAACCGGTAACTCTTGGAATTCAATTTCACATTGATCCAAAAATTTTTGAATACGATCCATACTGTTGTAAGTTTGCTCTTGTTTATTAGCAGTTTGTTCAGTACGGCGCTCGCCAAACTTAATGACATTACTACCTGGGATAGCTCGACCTTCGCCTCGGCCAGGTTTCGCCGCTTCTTCTTCGATGGATTGAGCAATGCTTTTGAGGCGATTATCAAATTCTTGGTAATCATGCATGTTAAGTTCATCGCCTCGCTTAGAAAAATAACGATTAGCGGGGCGCAAGAGGCGCTTGTATTTATCAATTAAGTGACCCAGTCGACGCTGGGCTGCACGAGTTTTAAGATCAATAATCGGATGGTCTTTATCAGTTTTCAAACGATGGCGTAAATCGAGTAAAACACGTAAGCGACTGGTGAGACGACCTAAGCTACTGACTTCATTATTTGAAAACAGGTCTTCATCGGCCATCTTAGCACCCTCAATAGCAGCCTCTGCTGAAACTTTCTAATTTACTCAAAGCCATTGTAAACAGGTCCAAAGCTTTTATAGCTTAAACGATGACATTCGTCCATTACCTTGGTGGCACAACATATCTATCCAGATTAAGTTGCCACCATCACCATGGCCGCCCTTAAGACGCGATCATGCAACTGGTAGCCCTTTTGTAGAACTTGCACCACCGTATTAGCCGCAACACCGGAATTGGGCACAGCACTCATGGCCTCATGCATTTCGGGGTTAAAAGCTTCACCGGGCTCCGGATTGATGGTCTTAACACCATGCTTGTCGAGAGTCTTTTCCAAGAGCTCCAAAGTCAGCTGCATGCCATGGCGAATCGCTTGCAGTTGCGGATCCTCTACTTTAGCTAAACCTTCAAGGCCACGAACCAAACTATCCACCACCGGTAAAAAATCACCGAGCAACTTGTTGGTGCTGTATTTATAAGCATTACTGATTTCACGTTCCGCACGGCGCTGCACATTGTCGATTTCAGCACGCGCCCGCAATACTTGGTCTTTAAGATCGCTCAATTCCTTGTCTTTGGCATCTAAACCACCTTCTGGCGGCTCATCATCTGGAAACTCAAGAGTAGCTTCCGGCTCTTCCACTATTTTCTTCCACTTATTATCTTCTGCTGCTGAATTAGATTCAGGGCTTTGCTCACTCATCTTTAATCCTCCATCTAGTACCTAACCCATATGGGGTTAGTTTTAAAAAGTTCAAGCTGGAATTTGTTTACCATTACGTTCATGGCGGTTAATTGCCTTCTTCACCTAAGGCATTACTCAACAAACGCGCCGTTATATACCTCTCGACCCTCAAGCGGCGGGTTGTAACTTGCATCTTGACGTCGCATTAGCCCGCTTCCTCAATCGCAAAAGCTCGAAAGAGCCCCACTATTCCTTCGCTTTTGCGGAGTGTCATCGGGCCACTGCTCGCAAGCTACAACTTAAAACTTCGCAGCTCGAGGGTCGAGAGGTATATCGACAGTGGCGATCACCGTTTCATAGTGTGCAAAGTCATTTAATTGTCAACAGAGGCTGGAGGCCCATGTTACAATACCCCGCAATTATTGCTAGTAGGTTTGGGGCATGAAAGTATTTAAGAAAGTAGCCTTAATGGGTCGCCATCGTCATCGTGATATTCCAGACACACTACTCAATCTTATTGATTATCTACATTCAATTGATATCAGTATCGTTCTGGAAGAAGAAACCGCCCAGCTGATTCCGCAACAAAACTTAGCCAGTGTCCCTGCTGATCAATTAGCCCAAGTAGCTGAATTACTGATTGCAGTCGGCGGCGATGGTAGTTTGATTCGAGCCGCTCACATGGCAGTGGAACAACACCTACCTATCATCGGCATTAATCGTGGTAACTTAGGTTTTCTTACTGACATCTATCCTGATGAATTTCATAAGCTCGAAAAAATTCTCCAAGGCTATCATCTCGTCGAGAAACGTACTTTATTGCGCACTCAGCAAGTTATTAATCATCAAGTAGTCGGCGCTAATATTGCTTTAAATGATGTAGTACTTTTCGCCGGTGAAGTGGCCCGCATGATTGAGTTCGATATTTATATCAATCAACAATTTGTCTGTAACCAACGCGCCGATGGTTTAATCATTGCCAGCCCTACGGGTTCAACTGCTTATGCACTCTCCGGTGGCGGACCTATCATTGAACCCTTGCTTGATAGCATCGTTTTAGTCCCGATGTTTCCCCACACTTTGAGTAATCGTCCTTTGGTGATTCCCGCTAATAGCGAAATTGATATCATCATAACGGCTGAAAATGAAACCCCTCCCTTGGTGAGCTGTGATGGTCAGGTTTGTCTAGAATTACAACAAGGCTCTGCGATTCGGGTCACTAAAAACCCCACGAGCTTACAACTCATTCATCCCGATGATTATAATTACTTTGCCACCCTGCGTGAAAAACTCGGCTGGCAAAACCGCCATCGAAGCAAAAACGGAAATTGACCTAAACAGGATCCTACTATGCTAACTCATATTCACATCGAAAATTTTACCATCATCAACAGACTCGATTTAGAGTTCACCAATGGCTTTAGCGTATTAACCGGCGAAACAGGTGCCGGTAAATCGATCATTGTCGATGCAGTAATGCAGGCTTTGGGTGCCCGCGCCGATCTAAATTTAATTCGCGAAGGACAAGAACGCTGTGATTTAGTGCTATCGTTTGCTTTGCAAGATGCGCCTTTAGCGGAACAATGGCTCAGAGAGCATGAATTGGATAATAGCGATGGCGATTGTTTATTACGTCGCAGTATTAGTCGAGATGGACGCTCGCGCTCGACGATTAATGGGTCGCCCTGCCCACAACAACTCATTCGTCAATTAGCTGATTTGTTGATCAGCATTCATGGCCAACACCAGCATCAAGCACTCCTGAAGCCTGAAATGCAACTCAGCCAATTAGATGCCTATGCTACACATGAAAACATGTTGCTTAAAGTCAATGAACACTACCAAGCCTGGCACAGCGTGAATCAACAATTGCAAAAACTGAAGGAACAAGCGAAAAACAGTGAAGCGCAATTCACTCTGCTCGATTATCAACTCACCGAAATACGCCAACTGGATCCACCAGAAAACGAATGGCAAGAATTGTTTCAAACTCACAAACAATTACACCACCGTCAAAAGATGATGAGTGATTTAAAAGCCTCGTTAGAGCTCATGAGCGAAGCCGAAATCTCTGCGCAAAAACTCATTCAACAAGCTCATTATCATGTTCAAGAAATGCTTCACATTGACCCCAAACTCAACGACGTACAAGAATTATTAAATTCAGCTCAAATTAATTTACAAGAAGCCTGTGGTGAGCTCGAAGATTATCAACAATCTTTGGATCTAAGTCCTGAAGAACTCGCCAGAACTGAGCAACGCATTAGCAGTTATTACGACTTAGCTCGCAAGCATCGCGTTGAACCCGAACAACTTTATACTGTACAAACCAATCTTGAAAAAGAAATTGAAGATTTAAACAATTCAGAACAAGCAATAGCTAAACTTGAAGAACAACTGAATCACCACTTGCTTCATTATAATAAAGTGGCTACTCAGCTCAGCAGTAGTCGTCATCAAGCTGCTAAAAAATTAAGTACTGCTATCACAGCCAGTATGCAAGATTTAGGCATGGCTGGCGGTGGCTTTAAAATTGAGCTTGAAGCGATCGGCCACAAACTAAGCGCTTTCGGTTATGAGCGCGCACAGTTTATGGTCAGCACTAATCCCGGCCAAAGCTATCAAGCTCTACAGAAAATTGTGTCCGGTGGTGAACTCTCGCGCATTAGTTTAGCGCTACAAGTTCTCTCTGCCGAAAAAGATCAAACACCGAGCTTGATTTTTGACGAAGTGGATGTAGGTATTGGCGGCAAAACAGCTGCTATAGTCGGTAACTTATTACGTCAGTTAGGTGAGAATGCTCAGGTACTGTGCGTCACCCACTTACCACAAGTAGCGGCACGCGGTCATCATCACTTCAAAGTTTCCAAGCAGAGTGATAAAAAGCAGACTCTCTCGCAAATCACCCAGCTGGATTACCAACAGCGTACGGAAGAAATTGCACGCATGATGGGTGGTACGGAAATCACACAACAAAGCTTGGCGCATGCACAAGAGATGCTAAGTTAGGGACAAGCCCTAGTAGTCACTTTTGACAGGCAGGACAAATGCCATAGATAGTAAGGCTATGGTCAGTCATTTTGAAGGAATTCTGGCTCGCTATTTCAAGCTGCCGCTTTTCAATATCACTATCCATGAATTCAGCAACTAAGCCGCATTCAATACAAACCAGATGATCATGATGCTCACCTTGGTTTAATTCAAACACTGAATAGCCTTCTTCAAAGTGATGTCGACGCACTAAATCCGCTGTTTCGAATTGGGTCAGTACACGATAAACCGTGGCCAGACCAACGTCTTCTCCACTTTCAAGTAATTTAGTGTAAATGTCTTCTGCGCTTAAGTGATGGGGTTTAGATTCTTCCAACATTTTCAGAATTTTTAGGCGAGGCAAGGTGACTTTTAAACCCGCATCACGCAATTCTTGATCTTTTATGCTCATCTTTAAGGCCACCTCTATAAATTAGCTATTTTGTCTTAAGGCGCGGCACACGCTTGTCGAGCGTCCACCGTTTATGGGCTGTCAATGAGGACCTAAGAAAAGCGCGCAACAAGGTGTATTAAGCTAAAATAGCAATTTAGAGATGGCCTTTAATACCACCCTAAAGTACGCTATGATCCTCGGCTTAAACCTCTGTGGAGATTGAAGATATGCGTCGTTTTTTTCTAATCACTCTTTGTTTTGCGATCGTCTTGCTAACTGGCTGTACTCATCATCTTGATTCGCAACAGGGTAATATCATCTCCAGTAAAACTGTGCAAGAACTAAGGGTTGGCATGAGTCAGGCGCAAGTTGAAAACATCCTAGGCTCACCCGTCTTGGTGCAAAGTTTTAATGATCGTATCAGCTATGTATACAGCTGGCGCTCTGATGAAACTCCTTATCATACCAAAAGCTTAGTCCTGTATTTCTCAAATGGTCGTTTAACGCGCTATCAAAGTAATTCGTAGGGGTTTGTAGGGGCAATCCCCCCGTGGTTGCCCTCTCAACTGCACGTCGATGCTACTTCAGAGAGTGCGTCATGAGCTCAGCCCAACCTACGCTGTGCCCGCAAACGACGGATTTCTTTAGGATCAATCTTCAACGCTCGATAAATTTCAACACGATCATTTTCTTGCACCAGCCTGTCTAATGAAACGC
>JBDNGR010000375.1:0-1037 GCA_041689165.1 Coxiellaceae bacterium | reverse complement strand
GATTTTTTTAATGATGCCTAAATCTGCATAAGCATCAGTATTTGCACCTCGCGCCAGTAAGGCTCTCACAGCCTGCGTATCTACCACTTTGGTGTCACGCACCAGTGCTATTAGCGCTTCATCAACACGCGCTTGTGCCAAACACGCTTTAATGCAATTAAGCAATTTAGCTTTGAGCTTGCGAGCATCTAACTCAACCAGCTGTTTTAACAAGCTGAGCACAAGCTCCGAAAAGAGTCTAGCCTCGATGTCATTATCCCAATATTCAATACCATAAGCATTGACTGCCTCACAAATCGCCTCAGTCAATAGTGCTTGATGTGTAGTCAGTTGTTTCAGCCAATCCCTGGGCAGGCTGAGCTTAATGTTCACATCACCAGCAAGCTTTAGTGTAAGTTCGGTGGGCTTTGTCATTTTGGTGTAGGAGGCGAGTTGTTTAAGCAGAGCGTGAGTGGCATCCGTTGTCACTAAAGCTTCCAGCAAGCCTTCGGCAAAGCAGCGGGCCAAGCGGGCAGCATCGCCACGGCTAGGTGCTGCTGTAGGCTCAATAAGTTTGCGGGCAGAGCTATCAGTCAGCTTAATACTACTGAGTACCAAACCCTGAGCTCGCACACCATAGGTGATGACATAATAGTTAAAATGATTCCATTCTTTATCCGATAAACTGATCACAGTGATTTGACTACCCATCGTCACCCTTAATTGCTTGTGGGCATAGACCACTGTAGCGGATTGTTCTATTAAATAGAGGGCTAAGCACTCGTAGTAGGCACTTGCATACCCGGCTTGCACAGCTGTCTTTACAGCAAGCTTTAGATTTTTCTTAAACAGCGTGTGTAAGGCTTCAGCGGCAACTTTTCTTACAAACCAGTCAGAATCCCCGAGTCGCGCCAGGAGTGCGTCAATTACGGCTCTATCGCCTCGCTCAGCCACTGGGCCTAAGGCTGTAGCGGCAGCTGCTCTTACACCCTCTTCAGAATCCCCGAGTCGCGCCAGGAGTGCGTCAATTACGGCTCTATCGCCTCGCGCAGCCACTG
>JBDNGR010000374.1:0-1973 GCA_041689165.1 Coxiellaceae bacterium | reverse complement strand
TATTATGTAGTTCTGGATGATTAGACCAATACGTTTTAAGTGTTTCTTCAGTGAACCCAAATGCTCTTAAATCCTCAGCCGACTGTTCACCTATCATGCCAATAGCATGCTCAATCTAATATCCCAAGCCACCCTGGTTTTCTGGCGCAATGGCCGTGGCTATCCACCCCATGGCCACATATTTCATAACCTCACCCCTTTTTAACTTTTCTTGGGAACGCTTACTCGTCTGCTCACCTCTTTTAGCCTTTATATTTAAGATCAATTTAATATCTTTTTCACCTTCAGCAATCTTAATGAGCGCATCAGAGATAAAAGCAGCATTCTCAACAGAGAGTAGATGACCATTTTTTATAGCTTTTGCAATCAAAATTAAGCGTTCTTGCCCCTCAATAACACTCATGACCTATCATCCTCAATTAAGTAATCTTTCCAAAAGAAACAACTTTAGCGCCGTTTTTTAAGCCATCAAGGTAATCAGCCCAAGCTTGCATCATGATCGTGCGTTGTTCAATAAACTTGGTGCGGTTATAAGCTGTGCCTAACGTATCTGGTACTTTGTGAGCTAGCTGATGCTCAATAATTGCAGGGTCTATATTTAAGCGTTCGTGCAAAATAGTCCTTGCCATTGCTCTAAACCCGTGCCCCGTGATTTGAGTCTTGGTGTCATAACCCATTCGTTTTAAAGCGGCATTAATTGCTGATTCACTCATTGGTTTGAGTGGCGAGTGGCCACCTTGAAATACATATTGGCCTTGACCTGATAGGGGGTGAATTTCTCGCAGTATTGCTACCGCTTGATTGGATAGTGGCACTATGTGGTTTGTTTTTGTTTTACTTACTAAGTATTGCCAGGTGGCAGTTTCAAAATCAATATCAGCCCATTTAGCCATTCTTAGTTCACTTGGACGAACAAACACCAACGGCGCAAATTTAATAGCACATTGAACCGTAAGCGTTCCATTAAAACCATCAAAAGCACGCAATAACTCTGCTACATCTTTCGGCTCAGTAAAGGCTGCCATATTCTTAACGGTTGTTGCCGGCAATGCGCCCTTAAGGTCCGCTGTTATATCTCTTATGGCAAATCCATTCTGCACTGCATATCTGAATACTTGCCCAGCAGTCTGAAGTGTGCGGTGTGCGGTTTCGACTTTGTTTTGTTTTTCAATACGTTTAATTACCTCTAAGAATTGAGGTGAAGTTATTTCTGAAATGGGTTTTCTGCCCAGCCAGGGGAACAGGTAAACTTCAAAGCGCCTTATAACTTTATCTTTGTGGCTTTCTGCCTTGTTTTTCATATGTAATTGCCACCACTCACGAGCAACTAACTCAAAGCTATTTGTAGAATTTAATTTATTAGCAGCTATTTCATTTTTACGATTTTCATTGGGGTCTACACCTGCGGCCAATATTTTTCTTGCTGCAGTATGACGGTCTCTAGCTTCTTTAAGGCTGGTATCGGGATATGAGCCTAATGTTAATGTGTTTTGCTTGCCACCAAGTCGATACGAATAACGCCATAGCTTCCCGCCAGTAGTAGCAATTAATAAAAATAAGCCTCCTGAATCTGAAATTTTGTATGGTTTTTCCTTTGCCTTAGCGTTTCGTATCGCGATATCAGATAGAGCCATAAAATTGTCCTTGATTAGTAGGTTTGTTGGTATGTGGCCAATCTATTTTAGATGAATATGCGAAATACCAACATATGTACCAAAAAGTACCAACAGATTTCATTGGATTACTCTAGACTATTTTGGACTAAAAGGCAACAAAAAACCCGCAAATAAGCGGGTTTCGTGTACTTCGTTGGACATCTACGCCCTTGTAAGTGGTGGTGAAAGAGGGACTTGAACCCTCGACCCCAGGATTATGAATCCTGTGCTCTAACCAGCTGAGCTACATCACCTTGTAAACTTGTATTGCATTTAACGTTTGCTAATCTAATACTTTGGCAAGCGCGCAATTTTAGT
>JBDNGR010000373.1:0-4337 GCA_041689165.1 Coxiellaceae bacterium | reverse complement strand
AAATAAAAAATGTCTTAGCTTATGAGGTGAAATAGAGTGTTCTATTCCCGCCTTTCCAGTGTACTTCTCCAGTATTTTTCTTATTCCACGATCCGTGTATGGTTTTTTCCATGAGGACTCAAACAGGTTGGTTTGTTTGTTTTTTATGGAATTATCAACATGAATAGCTAGTATTTCCCGAAACCCAGTAGGATACGGAACTATTCTGTCTTTTTTTCCTTTACCCTCATTTATTCTCATCTGACATCGATCGAAATCAATATCTGACAATTTTATGTGTATAAGTTCCGTGACCCTGACCCCTGTATAGAGTAGTGTTTTAATCATAACGACGTGCTGCATATTCCGAGCTTTCCAGACCGCCTCGTAATATTTAGCAATTTCTTCTTCTGTTGGAACCTGCGGTAGTTTTTTTGGAGCGCCGGTATTAACTTTAACGTCCAACTCTTTTCTAATTTGCCTGAATACTTCTCTTAAATAGTTGTAGTCAGGGTTCTCTTGTCTAAGCAGCTTGATTAACTGCTTCGCTTTCTCTTTGACGGGTGTTCGATTTGTCTCTGTCATTACCGAAATCCTTAATGTTGATCATTAGACGCTTTTCCAAATCCAAAAGAAAAATTCCATAGGGGTTAAAATGGGAATGGATGAGCGGCGACAAGGCTCTGTAATCCTCTGGTGTGAGCTTATTTCGCCAGTATGGATCAGATAATATCTCTTGTATTAGCAGCGTATTGATGTACACGGAACAGGCCTGCAAAAGATGCAGACATAAAATAGATAACTCCTGTTCATCCGGATCATTGCTGTTGATTTCACCAAGTTTTCCATAAAAGAAAAAGTTCATCACACCGTTTAGTCGCTCTACAACGTTAAGCCCTGCATTAATTTCTATGCGCAACTCTTCCTGCTGTAAATACTTACAGAGAAATATTGTCTTGGTGGCTTTTCCTATTTCACAAAGGGCTTTGTAGGCAGGGTGCTTGTAATTATCTTTGCTAAATCGCTTAACGAAAACATCGGCTTCAACCAAGCCGTGTTTAAGCGCGACTATATGCTTAACCGCCTCATGATAATCAGCTTCAATATGCTTCCATTGTATGCTGTCTTTTAATATGGCGGTTAAATTTGTATACGATTGCTTATCTGAATCAGACACCATATATAATTTTTGTTTATGGATATTTTTAAGTCGTGGTAAAAGTTCGAAATTAAGCAGCTTGCCGACACCAAACCCAATGGTGCTTTGGCCATGTGTATCCACATAGGCTGCATTGAGATCCATCTTGGTACTGTGTTCCAATATACCTTTTATCATGGCGCCTACTTCAGACGATGTGCACGTTTTGCTTTGTGAATGAATGCACAGTGCATTGGTATCAACATGCCAATAAACCATAACGCCATGACCCTTATAACGGCCATGCCATTCGTTCATCAGATTTTGATCCCATGAATTCAGTTTTTTTGAATCACAGGCAACGGTTGTTGTGGCCGTTCCAAAAACAGCAGGGTCGCGGATACTAATAACGGCATTAATCACTTCCCTGATCGCCAATTTGACGTTGGTTGGATTAATGCAACGGCGTTTAACGTAGTGCAGATCCGTCTCACTAACATCAGGATTAGCAATGCTTATTCTTTTCAATCCTGTGTTAGTACCGATAGCATAAAGGCTTAGCAACAACCGCATGACAAGGTTATCCGTATCCAGATTTGAATATTTACCCACGGTTTCTAAATGACGCGTAAATCCTATACGAACATTGGATTCCTGAAAAGCATCTATAAGATTGATATACCCCCATCTTTTGATGATTTCATTGTGTAAATCAACAAGATTCTCTGGTAATTTTTGTGGCAAAGACGGGCTGATTTTTATATGGCCGCCCTTTCTATCGGAGAGAGTCACCTTCTCGTTAGCCAAAATAGTTTCATTCAAGGATGACAAGCCGCTCGTTACATCAGCTTTGAGTTGCGATATAAAATCCCTTACATCAAGCGGCAGGCCTAATTCTTTATAGTATTTGGCTTTGTTTTTATCAAAATCTGAGGGCTCATCCTTTTTTGGATCGCGGTAGCGATAACCCCCATCAATCCAAATTCCCTTGTAGTTCAGCTTTCTTCTCACTTCACCACAAACAACCATCTCATAGCTCAGCTTGTTAACCCGTGGTGGGGGATTTGTTATATTTATGTGATCAAGATAGACTTTCAGAATAACTAGGTAATTCGACAACAGCAGGAAACATATGGGAAAAAATGACTGATAACCGGTTTGATTTTTCCACTGTTGATCCTGTTCTTCCGGTGAATCTGTTGTTGGCAAAAGCAACCCACATTCAGGTATGTTCGTATTGGTTTCATTGATTATCAGATTGGTTACTGATAAATTAATGGGCGCGTTAGCATCGATTACAATATTGACTTCTGCAGCACTCTCACCGGAAACGCACGGTTGAAGAAGCGTTAGAACGATTGCGCCAACGTCCACCGGAATCACCTGCTCTTCCATAATAAAATCAAGCCAATCATCTGGAATAACGTGGGCAATCGGAGCCTGCTCATCCCCTTTGTAGACGTTTCCAACCGTATCTCGATGTTTGATAATAAAGTTAATTCCTGCAAGCAATGCTTTGTCATCATCATCTCGGGCATTAAACTTTAAAAGTGACAATAAGTTGAGAAGCTCGGTTCTACTGCCGCGCGAATATAACGAACGCATTTTTTTTCTAACTTGTTTTTTGTACCAATTACCACGCTGACTTAAATCTTCTTTTATTCGCCGCAGTGTTTCGATATCAACCACTGGATAAATGGTGTCTTTGATCACGCCATAAGGATGGTCTAAGGCTGCTTCGGTCAATTTGTATAAAATATCTAACTTACCATCAACACGCTTAACCTCTTTAACAACGTTTTTGTTAACATGGTTTTCAGATGATTTTTTAATTTTCCTAACCAACTTTTCAAATAAACCGCCAAGGCTATCCGCAGATAATTCTGCGCGAACATGAAAAAACATGGCGATCATGGCATATTTTGCGCATTCATCCAGCTCGTCGATATGGCTGGGGGAATAGGCCATGATTCGGTCATAGTATTTAAGTAATATTTTTCTGGGTAGAGCCAATGTAATGCTGTCTGGCAACCATAATGTCTCAATAGCTTCATACTTTTCTAAGGCAAATTGAACATGTTTAAGCTTGGCGCCAGGGATCCCTTTTTTTAGTGTGTTTAAATTTATCTCTTTAGGCCGTTGCTTTTCGCATACCTTGCCATCATTGGCGGCACGATTAAGAATGCTGTCAATAAACGCCTTGTCCTTTGGGGTTAAATGTTGATTTATTTTTTCAAAAATCTGCATTTCAAACTTGTTTCTGGCGGCATCCAAGTAGCGTTGTTGTTGCTTATCGGAGAATGGCTCTATTTTAGAGTCTCGATAATAATCCATGAGTGCAGTTTTTGTTTCATACTCTTGCGGTACTTTATGTAAGTGGTCGCAAACGAGCCAATTTATAAAATGTTGGCTATCTTCATCAGTTGCTTCTCTAAATCCGAGCATTGTCCTGATTTCATTTCTAAATCGCTCAGATGTTCGGTCGTCATAGTCCGAATATAAATCGAATGGTACGTCTAGTTTTTTTGAAAGATATTGTGAAATAAATAATACAAGGCCGTCTTTTTTATCAGGAAACCTTAACTTGGTTTGGTAGTATTTTAACATCACAGCAAAGAGGAGCTGATTTTCAGTACCAAATTTGCGCTTAATGACTTTTAGTTCTTCTTTGCTCAACTCAAGGTTGCCAGCGGATAGCTGATCAAAATCACCTTTGTCGATTAACTCGGTTTTATTATCTTTCAAAATTATTCCTATAATTACAGGAGTAGGTAATATATTTTGCGTATATTATCACTTGAATTTTATTTTGCAAGATTTTAAGGCTAAAAAAAGATAAATAGTTTACACATTAATATTTTAGGAACTTTAGTTAAAGCAAGAGTTGATGATTTCTGTAGGCGTACTTAATCGATAAATCATCTTTGACAACACCACTAGCAATACGAAGCGCTGTATAACAATTAACCTTGGAGGCCAATCGAATGGTTTTTGAAGCTGAACCTATAAAGAAGTAAAATAAAAGTCGCACTTGTTTAATTATTGATACAGGTGGCGGCTCAGCGCAGAGGTCTTAATGTAGGGCCTTTATGGAACGGTAGGTAGGCCGTGGCCCGTCCGATGGCTGATTGATGATGCTACACTCATCTTTAATAATCACATTACGCTTCCATGATTTTCCAACAATATCCATTGGAGGATCATCCGTTTGTTTACCTTT
>JBDNGR010000372.1:0-5813 GCA_041689165.1 Coxiellaceae bacterium | reverse complement strand
GTGCGCGCCCCGTGCGCTTGGTTGGCTAGCCCCTTTCCCACGCCCCGTGCGTTCGATCGGTTCTTTGCCCCAGCGCCCCCCAGTACCCCCCCGTACTCACCAGCACTCACCAGTTCTAACCGGTACTCACCAGTATTCCCCAGTACTAACCAATACTCATCAGTACCCAGTTCTCACCAGTCCTCACCAGTCCTCACCAGTATTTACCCTTCAGCCCTCGAGCTCGGGACGGTCTTTGGGCGACTCTCACCCCCCCTTCCCGTCGCTCAGACCGCCCCGCGCTCGGGGGCCGGCGCCCGGCGGCCCCGGTAAAAAATAAAAATAATATGATTTTTAAAGATGAAGCTGGCGTGTTTCATGTGCTAGATCCAGCGATAGCTACCTACTTGCTGGGAATTAAATCTCTTTTTGAGCACAGATAAAGATGAAAAGCTCGTTTAACCATTCGCATTTTATTCTCGTGATTGGACTTGGAGTTGCTGGCCTCTCTTGCTTGCGTTACTTAGCTAAGCAAGGCTTGCGTGTGGCCGTTAATGATAGTCGGTCAAATCCACCAGCCTTGGCTGTGGCGCAACATGAATTTCCAGCTGTGCAAATCGTTACGGGTGAATTTTCTCAAGCCTTATTTGAGCAGGCTGATGAGATTGTCGTCAGTCCTGGCATAGCTTTAACCCATCCTCTGTTGTTGGCCGCTAGAGCACGTGGTGTGCCGATTATTGGTGATATTGAACTGTTTGCTCGAGTGGTGCGTGCACCCATTGTCGCGATTACGGGTTCCAATGGTAAGTCGACAGTTACCACGCTGGTTGGCCTGATGGCGCAACAAGCGGGTTTGAATGTTAAAGTCGGTGGGAATTTAGGAACCCCCGTTTTAGATTTTTTGAATGAAGCCGAAGCCGAGTGTTATGTCTTAGAGTTGTCGAGTTTTCAGCTTGATACTACCTATTCTTTAAAAACAAAAACAGCTGTGGTACTTAATGTCAGCCCTGATCACATGGATCGTTACGCAAGTATCGCGGATTACCTTCATTCTAAGCAGCATATTTATAATGGCTGTGAACAAGCGATTGTTAATTTGGATGAGGCTAGTACCTGGCAAAACTTAAGTTTTGACAGAGCACTCTCGGGCTTTAGTATCGATTCTTCATGGCCATCATTTCCGCTAAAGAAAATATTTGCTGTGCTGCAAGAATCTAATGAGATTTTCTTAAGTATTGATCATGAAAAAGTATTGCCGATCAGTGCGATGAAATTAAAAGGCAAGCATAATTGGCAAAATGCGCTAGCCGCTTTAGCTCTGGGTTCAGCTATGAACTTGCCCATAGCGGCAATGCTGCAAGTCTTGCGCGATTTCCCAGGGCTGCCGCATCGTTGCGAATGGGTGGCCAGAATTAATGAAGTTGATTGGATTAATGATTCCAAAGGAACCAATGTTGGCGCAACGCAAAGTGCTTTGAAAGGATTTGGCGAGTTATTGGCGCCCAACAAAATTATTTTGATTGCTGGTGGCCAGGGTAAGGATGCTGATTTCACACTACTTAATCCTGAGTTACGAGCTTATGTTAAGCACGTTATTTTGATGGGAGAAGATGCACCGTTGCTAGTAGTGACGTGGAAATCTATTGCTAAGCTCTCGCGAGCTGATTCCCTGGCACACGCTGTTGATAAAGCAGCTGCCTTAGCTGAGTCTGGAGATTTAGTATTGTTGTCACCCGCCTGTGCGAGTCTCGATATGTTTAAAAATTATGAAGATCGTGGTGAGCAGTTTGTAAAGCTGGTTAATAAATTATTGTAGTTTGTCATTAGCGAGGAAAAAAATGTTAAAACCCTATCACAAGCCAGCCCGCGCTAGTTGGTTTTATGACAAGTGGATCTTGATCACAACTTTAAGTTTGATCGCCTTTGGTTTACTTATGGTCGCTTCCGCTTCAATGGTGATTTCAGATCGACAGTTTGATTACCCTTTTCATTATTTGATTCGTCAAGCTATCTATGTGGTTCTTGCTTTGCTCTTAGGGTGGGCCGCTACCCGCGTACCCGTTGAAACTTGGCAAAAACATAGCGCCACTATTTTGTTAATTGCGATTGGTTTATTGATTGTGGTTTTAATCCCCGGTATCGGTCGTGTAGTGAACGGTAGTCGTCGTTGGATTTATTTTGGTTTTATTAGCTTACAAGTGTCTGAGGTCGCTAAATTTGCCATGGTTTTATATATGGCGAGTTATTTGCAGCGTTTTCAGCGTGAGGTTGTGGAGCAGCTAAAAGGTTTTGTTAAACCGATGATGCTGTTAGGTTTAATGGCAGTTTTACTATTATTAGAGCCGGATTTTGGTGCTTTAGCCGTTATCTCTGCGACAGTATTGATTCTATTATTTATTGCAGGCGTTCGTTTATGGCCCTTCAGTGTGATTTTTGCTGTGGTTGTGGGCGCGTTAGGCACTCTGGCTATTACCTCGCCTTATCGCTTGGCGCGTTTGACTTCATTTTTGAATCCGTGGAGCCATCAATTTGATTCAGGTTATCAATTAACTCAATCTTTAATTGCGTTTGGACGAGGCGGCCTGTTTGGAGTGGGTTTAGGTAATAGCGTACAAAAATTATTTTATCTGCCGGAAGCGCATACGGATTTTTTATTTGCGGTAGTAGCTGAAGAATTAGGTTTGATGGGTGAGCTGGTATTTTTAGGACTATTTGTTGTATTGATTGGCAGAATATATTTTATCGCTCGTAGAGCTTTTCAGCAGAGTCAATTATTTGCGGCGTATGTCAGTTACGGCTGTGCCACGTGGTTTGGTATGCAGGCATTGATTAATGTCGGTGTAAATGCGGGCTTACTACCGACTAAAGGCTTAACGCTCCCTTTTATCAGTTATGGTGGTTCCAGTATGCTGATTAACTGTATGGTAATCGGTACTCTGTTACGAATTTCATATGAAGTGCAGGCGGGCGATAATGCTATTCGTCGTTTTATGACTAAATTACGCAATTAAACTTAGCTGGGGAAGCAGAATGGCACGCAAAATCATCGTTACTGCAGGCGGCACAGGTGGCCATATATTTCCAGCTTTAGCAGTGGCGCGTGAGCTCAAAGCGCAGGGTGTAGAAGTGTATTGGGTTGGTTCCAAAGATAGTATGGAAGAGCGTTTGGTCACTGAATTCCCTTTTTTTGCAATCGATATTAAAGGGGTGCGTGGCAAAGGACTTAAAACTTTATTGCTTGCTCCTTGGCGTCTCATGCAAGCCATTTTACAAGCATTCAAAGTGCTCAATACTGTACAGCCCGATCTAATTTTAGGTCTGGGTGGTTTTGCAAGCGGCCCTACAGGCTTTGCTGCTTGGGTGAAAAAAATTCCTTTGGTTATCCATGAGCAAAATTCGATAGCGGGTGTTACGAATCGTATTTTGACACGCTTAGCGACGCTAAGTTTACAAGCCTTCCCAGATGCTTTATCTAAAAATGCACTTACGGTAGGCAATCCTGTTCGGCCAGAAATTGCTGCATTGCCCGCACCACAGGAACGCTTTGCTGGTCGACAAGGCCCTTTAAAGCTACTTGTTTTGGGTGGAAGTCTGGGTGCTAAGTTCCTTAACGAAACTGTGTTGGAATTAATGACGTTATTGCCTTCCGACATGTGCCCCAAGCTTTGGAACCAAAGCGGTCGAGGTGAAGATGAGGCTTTGCAGGCCAAGTATGACTCTTTAAATATAGCTGCTAAAGTGAGCCCCTTTATTGAAAATATGGCAGAAGCTTATGCTTGGGCTGATTTGGTTATCGCGCGCGCAGGTGCGTTAACTATTGCGGAACTTGCTGCTGCAGGTGTGCCCAGTATTTTAATTCCTTTTCCTTATGCGGTGGATGATCACCAATTTCACAATGGACAATATTTAGTTAAAGCGGGAGCCGCTGTTGTTATCCCGCAAGCAGATTTACAGATGCCGGAGTTGCTGGAGTGGTTTCTTAAGCTACAAGATCGTAAACAATTATTAACAATGGCAGAAGCGGCGCGGCTCTGTGCATGGCCGAATGCCACACAAAACGTAGCACAAGAATGTTTAAAGCAAATCGGGTGCTAAACGCAAGTCGTTAACTTGTTTGTATAAGTCGCGAAAAATTTATCGGAGAAGTGTGTGTTAAACCAAAATATTCGCAAAGTCCACTGCATTGGTGTGGGTGGTATTGGTGTCAGTGGTATCGCTGAATTTTTATTAAATAAAGGTTATGAAGTCACGGGTTCTGATAAAAGTGAAACCAAAATTACGCAACGACTACGCGAACTGGGTGTTAAAGTCTATGTAACTCATGCAGCTGAGCATGTAAGTGATAGTGATTTAGTTGTATATTCGAGTGCGGTGGGTCGAGATAATCCCGAATTAATAGCTGCTAAAAACGCGGGCATTCCGGTATTGCAGCGTGCAGAAATGTTGGCTGAATTGATGCGTGATTTTAAAGGAATTGCGATTTCAGGCACACACGGTAAAACCACAACCACGAGCTTAGTGGCAGCTATTTTACTGGAAGCAGGTTTTGATCCTTCCTTTATGATTGGCGGGCATATTAATAATCGCACGAGTCCGATGTACTTGGGTCAAGGAGAGTATTTTGTCGCTGAGGCTGATGAAAGTGATGCCTCTTTTCTTTCGTTGAATCCTGAAGTCACGGTGGTTAATAATATTGAAGTTGATCATATGGAAACCTATGGTGGTGATTTTAAGCAACTGATCGATACTTTCGTGCAATTCTTACATCGTCTGCCCACTGATGGTACGGCAATTCTAGGAGTTGATGATCCTGCGGTGCGTGCTCTTATTCCCAAGATGCATTGTGCCTATAAAACTTTCGGCTTTAGTGAGGATGCGCAATACCAAGCTTCACAATTTAAAGCTTTGGGAATGACGAGTGAATTCGTTGTTGATAGGCCTAATTATGCACCACTCAAAGTCACTCTAAATATTCCAGGAAGGCATAACGTACAAAATGCTTTGGCAGCTATTGCGGTGGCTGATCAAGTCCATGTTAGAGATGAATCTTTATTACGTGCTTTAGCCAACTTTTCCGGTGTAGGTCGGCGTTTCCATATGCGTGGTGAATTGGCTTTGAAGAATGGCACTGCTGTCATTATTGATGATTATGGGCATCATCCTGCTGCTATTGCAGTGACCTTAGATGCAACGCGTTCTATTTGGCCAGATCGCCGCGTTGTGCTAGCTTTTCAGCCGCATCGTTATTCGCGTACTCAAGATTTGATGAATGATTTTGCTCGAGAAATTTCTAAGGCTGATCAAGCCATTTGTTTGGAAATTTATTCGGCGGGTGAAGCGCCTATTCCGGGTGTGACAGGTAAAGCTTTAGCTGATCAAATTACCGCCATAGGCAAACTTAAGCCGGTTTTTGTGCCGCAATTGGATCAATTGCCGCAAGTGCTGCAAGAAGTGTTGCAAGATCAAGATATTTTAATTCTACAAGGTGCAGGTGATATTGGTGTAATGGCACTGCAGTTAGGTCAGCATGAGTGAACTCAAAAATTTACGCGGCGAATTAAAGTTTAACCATCCGTTAGCGCAATATACTTCTTGGGATGTAGGTGGCCCTGCAGAACGTTTTTATTGGCCTGCTGATTTAGCGGATCTACAAAATTTCCTTCAACAATTACCACCTAATGAAGTACTGACTTGGATTGGTTTGGGCAGTAATGTTTTAATTCGTGATGGTGGTATTAAAGGCACTGTTATTCTAACGCTCAATCGTCTTAATCAACTCACGGCGCTTGATGAATTTAGCTTTCGTGCAGAAGCGGGTGTCACGTGTGCCAAAG
>JBDNGR010000371.1:0-4101 GCA_041689165.1 Coxiellaceae bacterium | reverse complement strand
CAAAATGGTAAGATAATTTGGCGAACTGAATGAATGAAGAAACGCAAATGACGGTGGGGAAATCCACTGGTGCCTCTTCAGCTAAGCACCCAAGTACTTGGCAGGCATTGCCGTGGTCAAAGATAAAGGTGCATGTATTTCGTGACCTTTCGGCACGGCTGTGTGACAGAGTGCATCTGATTTTGTAAAGTAATTCTCCTTAAGTATTGGAGTTTTACTAGATGAAAGACACAACGTTAGCATCAGCAGAAGCAGCATTTTGTGAATGGCGCGCACACCGTAGTAGCCTTGGGGAGAAGATACCGAAAAATCTCTGGGCTATGGCGTTGGGGCTTTACCCTCAATACCTACGGTCTACGATTTGTAAGCGCCTACGATTAAGTGGTAGTCAGTTTAAGCAGCGTTTAGAGGGTGATGGGCCTGCCTTTGCTGATAAAGGTTTTGTTTTGGCATCCAGGGAGGCTATTAAATCAAACCAAGCACCAAGCTTTGACATCCAATTGACCATACAAGGCAAAGAGCGGTCGTTAACGCTTTGTGTTGGCATGCATGCGCTTGGTCAGATATTACCTCATATCAGTGTATTGTTATGATTCAAATCACAACGCAGCACCATCTGCATCTACGAGTTGAGCCGATTGATTTTCGTAAGGGAATCGATGCGTTAGTTGGGCTTTGTCGCCAAAGCAATAGTCTTCCCTATAGCGGCACGGTGTTTGCCTTTCGCAATAAAAGCGCCGTAGCCGTTAAACTATTAGTTTATGACGGCACGGGTTTTTGGCTATGCACCAAACGATTTTCCCAAGGCAAGCTGCGCTACTGGCCAACGTCAAGCGATGAGCGTATTTGCGCCACAACGATGGCAGTTATTCTCAATCAGGGGCAGCCGGTATCAATGCGTCCTGCTTGGCACTCACTTCCAAGTTCTGCTTGAGTGTTTCTTTATAATGCCAAGGCAGCCAATCGTGTGAGTTTTGTATCACGGCTTTTTCATTGTCAATTAGTACACACATGTATTCGCATGGATTAATATCGTTTTGAGCAGCACTATATAGGGCTGATTGTATGAAACTCGCAAAGGCCGCGCTGCTTAGGCTTTTATAAAACAGTGAGGATTTTCTTACCTGAATGATAAGCTTAAGCGCACGCTCAACTATATTGGTATCGAGTGGTGCATGCGGTTGGCGTAAAAATTGCGATAATTGGGTCCAGCGCTTTAAGATATAATCAATGGCCTTGCCGGCAACTGAATTGGGCTCAAACGCAGGCTTTTGTTCCTCAAGATATCGCTTAAGTTCCCCCATGACAGGCGTACTTTTTTCTTGGTGATAGGCAAGCCTCTTCTGGCTACTGAACCCTTTGGTGTGGGCATCAAAGTCATAAATGGTGCCAATTAAGCCTATGACATTATCAGCTACATCATCATAACCATCGGGTAGCTCATAAAACTGTCTTCTGGCGTGCACGAGACAATAACATAAGATGTATAAGTCTTCGGAAATGCCCTGCGGAATATTGGCAGAGAGTGCATCGCACATCATGATGGGAAGGTCTAAATTAGCATCGCGCAAAGACATGATATCGGTGATGCATCTTCCCGCGGTACGGTTATCTGTAATATATAGATAGGTACGATGGTCTTCATGAATGCTCACAATGCCTGTGGTAAAGCAGGTATGCTTATTTTTATCCCCTTTTTCTGCAAGTTTCGCGGCCTTTATTTCGCTCATGATTTTTACAGACGTATCGTCATAACAAAGTGCTACCCCATTGGCGGCATCTTGGGAAATGGCCTTATATAACGCCTCTAACATAGGCTTAAATGCAACCATTAAATCCCACTGTGTTGACGCGGGAAGGGGTATGCCTAAGTGATTTTGCAGTCTATCTTGGCGATAAAGCGGTACGGACATAAAATATTTGTTAATCATTAACATTGCGATAAAGTTTGCGTCATATTTTTTATCACTAACCCCTTCTGGCAACGGTGCTGTATAAATAATCTCGCAAATAGCGCAACGTAGTTTTTGCCTATTATAGCGCGTAGCACTTGCCAAGGGCGCTCCCATAACACGCACTAAAATCCCAGGCTCGCTCATTTCATATAAACGACCATCGCAAGCCTCTGCAGGACATGCATCACCAGGACTTAACTCAGGATGGTCGACCTCAACAATAGACGCGCCCTTATAAGCATCAGCACTATTACGCCCATGTCCCTTTTGCTCCGTCTCTGCCAGGGTAGATACTCCCTTTAGCGAAGAAGGGTCGTTTTTAGGTTTTCGACTTGAGCTCTTCTCACTGCCTTGGATTTGAAATAACTTGCGTAACTTCGCGATGCTTAATAACCCAAGCTCCAATTGCTGGGCCATCCAGGCATTACCATGGATGAGCATCTTGGCAAATTCAGCATTCTCGGCACCGATATTTGAATTCATTATCGCCGTTAGAAAATTATCCATTTGCTCTTGGCTGAGCTTTGAAACTTTAGGCATTTTCGCCTTATGGGCTTTGCTCTTTTTCGCCATCTACAACACCAACATTGAACCTTGGCAACATTATACCCCAGGTTTTAAAAGCTCAATTCTTCCTTCTGAGATAACCGCTGGGAACTTATTATTTTTAAAGCAAGGCCCGGGTCGGGTACAGTGCTTATAAAGCCTTCCATGCCTCCACAAATAAGCCCTGCGCTAATGTTTTTATCAGGTAAAAAATACATGCCAATTTAGTGAAATTACGCCAAAACCCTGTCAACCCCTAAACGTGAAAAATTAAAAATATTTTTCTACGCAGGCTTACCGCAAAGTCACGGAAACGCGGGCATCACGTTGACCAACACAAAGCATGTGTTTTTTGAAATAAAATGCGACTGTGGTCACCATAATCGGGAAGAACCTTATGCGGCAATGCCAGATGTGATGTGGCCTAAAACCAATCTCTCTGAATGGCGCCTTGTCGGATCGCGTCTTGCTGCAATGATTGTGTTGCTGTCAAAACGCCATCGCAACTCACGCAGGCTGATTCGTGAATTTCTACTTCATTTTCTTTGTCTTGAACTGAGTGTTGGAACCATTGATCAGACCATTCGTGAAGCCGCCCGCAGTGTTGCTCCGCTTGAGGAAGAATTGATTCGTGACATTGAAGAAGCAGCCCTTGCTTATGTCGATGAAACCTCATGGAAAGAAGCTGGTGTTCTGCGCTGGCTTTGGGTTTTCAGGACGTTAACGGTCGTATTTTTTATGGTTGGTAAACGCGATCGCACCATTTTTTCTAAATTGCTATTGAATGGCCGTTTCAACGGCATTGTTATGAGTGATGGTTGGGTCGTGTATCGAGAATATGCCAATCGTCTTCGTTGCTGGGCGCATCTTATTCGTAAAGCACGGGGTCTATCGGAGTCTTATCATACCAAAGCGGCTGATGTTGGGCTTCAGATGTTGGCGCTGTTTACTGCGTTTCAAAATGCTATTTATTCTGCCCGTAATCAACCCCCGAAACTCCTTGGTACGTTGGTAAAACAACATGAAAATGACATTGAAGGATTGAAGGCGCTCTGTATCGACAGTCGCGACAGTACACATGATAAATTACGCGCTTTTGCTCGTGAATTATTAAGCGATTGGGATATTATCCTGCGCCAAATCCATGATCCATCACTGCCATTGACCAATAATGATGCGGAAAGAATTTTAAGACATTGGGTGATTGACCGTCGTTTAAGTAACGGCACACGAAATCCCGAAGGAACCCGAGCATTCACCGTTCTCGCCAGCGTGATTGAAACCTGCCGCATTCGAGGTGCGCCTGCGTGGGATTATTTGACATGCGTTATTGTGGCAGCCAGAAAGGGATTACAACTGCCAGCTTTACCCATCATGCATGATTGAAAGGCTACCAGAATAACGGTTTCTCATGTTATTCTATGCCCCTAATCATGGACATACGACCATGAGCAAGAATAACCACTGTCAATGCCAATCAGAATGCAAAACGAAATGCTGTTTTACAAATTAGGTGACAACCCGATAGGCAGGTTTTTTTTGGTAGGGGTCTGAACGATTACAATCCTTTTACTTTAAAATTTGAATCAATTCCTGATTT
>JBDNGR010000370.1:0-2833 GCA_041689165.1 Coxiellaceae bacterium | reverse complement strand
CTGACCACAGATACACCCAACTGAAAGAGGGCGGGCACAGGGGCCCGCCCCTACAAGACTGTGGTTCATTCAGAGAAAGCAGGTACCTGATTTTCACACAAGACCGTGGTTCATTCAGAGAAAGCAGGTACCTCATTTTCACACAAGACCGTGGTTCATTCAGAGAAAGCAGGTACCTGATTTTCACACAAGACCGTGGTTGTTTTTAGTATTGCAGCAATATTAATTATAAGCTCAACCCAACGCTGCCAATAGAGCTCTTGCAAAACCTCGGCTGACGGCCTAGGTTTTGCAAGAGCTCTATTGATTCCTCATAAGTTTACTATTTTAGCCTATGGCAAAAGAGTACTTGCACACGACAAAAAATCATGTGATATGCTTAGGCCGAGAAATTTGATAGTAACAAGGCTGTCAAGACAGCTAAAATTCGCGATTTCTTGACTAAAGGTATACATTCATGGCGCGCAAAACCCTGCATATTATTCTGATTGGCCCTGCTCAAGCAGGTAAGAGTCTTTATTTGAACCGAGTTAAAGCACTAGACTCGAGCGGTCCTTATGAACCAACCATCGGTGCGCGGCTTGAGATTCTAGATCGTAAGATCAACGGTGAAGTCAGAAGTTTACATCTTTGGGAGATTAGCGATAGCTTACCCCGCGATCCGGTAACTCGACAAACTATCATTGATACACACATAAAACATACGGATATGGTATTAGTATTTTTCGATATGAACGACCTCTATGGTTTAAATAAAATCGCTATGCGTTTTACTCCTGCATTGCTAAAAGCTAAGTGCACTAATCCCCATGTAAAGTTCATGTTAATTGGCACCCAAACCAAGCCGGCTTTAGCCACGGTGATTAACGATATCCAAACTGGAGATTTTTTTGATCGCCATCAATTTAACCATTTCTCAACCATCACCTTTATACCTGTAATAGAAACTCAACTGTCCTTCAAGCGTTGCCTGCAGATAAGCAATGATGCACAAATAGATGCACTCATTAACCAAATTGATGCTTATCGCTACCAGCGACGCTCGCAAACTTTAAAATCACTCATCGCTTATATAGCTTGGTGGCTAGGCTTAAGTCACTTCTTGGGTCACTATAAAGAAGATGAGAAGCTCCATGCGGCAGAGGCCCTAAGTGCCGCACTTAGTGGGATATACCATCATTTGGAAAGACTCACCATTCGAGAAAAAGGTGCTCTACGCGAGGGAACTTTAGGGCAGTTATTCGCCAAATGCCCAAATCAAGCAGTGCTAGCAGCTAAGCTTACAACACCTCCTGTGCATCCTCCTACCACGCGCAAAGCTTAACTCGATTTACATTTGCAATCGTAGCGATAAGGGCTAATGGTTGAAGATGCCGTTTTTAGGTTTAACCTAAAAACGGCAGTGGCTGACTATTCGTAATTAAACCTAAAAACAGAGAGTTTTAACTAAACTCTAACTGATCTTTTTTCTTCTCAACCTTAATCGTTGCGCCAGGCAAGAACTTTCCTTCCAGAATTTGTTGCGCCAAAGAGTTTTCGAGATATTGTTGTATGGCGCGTTTTAAAGGGCGCGCTCCATACACTGGGTCATAACCAACTTCAGCCAAGAAATCGAGCGCTTTCTCGCTTATTTCCAAATGATAATCTTTGTCACGCAAACGTTGGGCAATTTTATTGATTTGCAATCCTGCAATGTGTCGAATTTGTTTGGCTTCTAATGGATGGAAAACCACCGTTTCATCAACACGATTAATAAATTCAGGTCGGAAGAAACTATTCACAATTTCCATCACCGCTTTCTTCATCAAATCATAGCTTTGACCCACTGACTCTTGAATAACGGCTGAACCTAAATTTGAAGTCATTACCACTACCGTATTACGAAAATTGACGGTACGACCTTGTCCATCAGTCAGACGACCATCATCTAAAACTTGTAACAAAATATTGAAAACATCTGCATGTGCTTTTTCAACTTCATCCAACAAAATGACGGAATAAGGGCGTCGACGTACAGCCTCGGTTAAATAACCCCCTTCTTCATAGCCCACATAACCAGGAGGCGCTCCTACTAGGCGTGCTACGGAATGTTTTTCCATAAACTCTGACATATCGATGCGTACCATCGCGTCCGCGCTATCAAATAAAAACTGCGCCAAACTCTTACACAATTCGGTTTTACCAACACCTGTGGGGCCCAAGAATAAGAAAGAACCGATCGGGCGCTTAGGATCTGATAATCCTACGCGCGAACGACGAATGGCATTAGATATGGCTTTAATCGCTTCATCTTGTCCCACTACACTCTTATGCAACGCTTCTTCCATATGCAGTAACTTTTCACGCTCGCCTTCCAACATCTTAGACACAGGAATGCCGGTCCATTTTGAGACCACTTCAGCAATTTCTTCTTCAGTGACATGATTGCGTAATAAAGGTTTACGTTTTTCGAGTTTTTTCTCTTGACGACCAGCTTCTTGCAAACGTTTTTCTAGCTCAGGTATTTTGCCGTATTGTAATTCCGACATGCGTGCCAAATCAGAAGCACGGCGCGCCGCTTCCAAGTCTAAACGTGCTTGCTCTAATTCTTCTTTAATTTGTTGCGCGCCTTGTAGATTCGCTTTTTCAGATTTCCAAATCTCTTCCAAATCTGAATATTCTTTTTCAAGCTTATTAATTTGCTCTTCTAAATCCTTCAAGCGTTTTTGTGAGGCTTCATCGGTTTCTTTTTTAATAGCCTCTCGTTCAATTTTTAATTGAATCAAGCGTCGCTCTAATTTATCTAATTCAACAGGCTTAGAATCCATTTCCATGCGGATTTGGCTCGCCGCTT
>JBDNGR010000369.1:0-3369 GCA_041689165.1 Coxiellaceae bacterium | reverse complement strand
ATCTATGCCATCCATAAAATTAAAAATATTAGTTGACCATAAGAAAATTAATAGAGCTAGCGCCGAACCGACCAACATACTCAAATGCAATTCTATAAAACCTAAATTCCATTCAACAACACCTCCCAAGAGCCACAAGCAAATTAAAGAAGCGATTAATTGCACTAAAAAACGCGGCATAGCTGTTAAAGAATAAAAATCATCTAAAAAACCTATAGCAGTCACCAAGCAGACAGGTATAATAATTTTTATTTGCTCTAATTCCAAAGAGTCATAATGATAACGAATAAAATCTTGTAGCAGCCATAAAACAATAAAAATCAAACCCGCTCCTCGAGGTAATGGTGAGTAATGAGATGATCGCTGTTTTGGCTTGTCGATGAGCTGATAATTAATAGCCAGTTTGCGATAAATGCCGACTACAACATAGGACACAAGAGCATATAAAATAAGAAGTAGAAAAGCACGCATCAGCAGCCTTGTTATTTATGGCCCATTCACAAGTGAAGTGCAATTAAAAGTTTCAGTCATTCACTGAAGTGGCCAGCTGAAGATCTCAAGAGTAAACTCTTTAAACTTCTAGAAAAACTTAAAGCAGAAAATTACTCATGAAATATCGTCATTTGGCCACCGACGAAAGGTGTCAGATCTACACATTAAAGTCAACGGGAAAAAAGCAAAATGAAATTGCCAAGTATCTTAGCGTATCAGTTTCCACGATTTGTCGTGAGCTAAAAAGAAACGCAGGAAAGAAAGGCTATCGCTATACCCATCGTACGTCGAGATGCGAAGCTAGGGTTTCAGATTGCGAGAAGTTGCGGCGTTCTGATTAAGCAAAAGGCGAAGAATAGTTATTCTATTTTGAGCTTTTTGTGATTGAAGAACGCCTCAAATTCGACTTAAGGTGGAAGCCTAGCTTCACATCTTGAGGTGTGATGGGTATATCGGCGAGCCAGACCTCCCTTATGCTTTCGACGCAGGTGTCTTCAAATTCACTCGATCAGCCATACTATTTACCAAAAAAACTAAAGTAGCAGATTACTCAAGCGACTTCAGCAGCACATTGTTTGCCACTATCAATGAAGTTTTTCTTTCTCTAGTAGCTGCCGTTGAGACTAACCAGGCTAAAAAAGACGCAGCGCCTATCAGCATAAGTGACTTTGTTGCGCGCGTTTATGCCTTGCGTAGAAGTGAATGGATAAGAGGTGGCCATGCCGAGACAAAACTAGGCATTGGCTAAGATTCGTGGGCTAGCACCTTGAATCCTAAGTCTTGCCTTGTGCGATTAGATATTCTTCATAAGTACCATGATAATCGTTCACGCTATGGTTGCTAATTTCAACGATACGATTAGCAATCGAAGAAACAAATTCGCGGTCATGACTCACAAAGATAATAGTACCTTCGTAGTTTTCTAAAGCTAAGTTCAATGCTTCGATGGATTCCATATCTAAGTGATTCGTCGGCTCATCCATCACCAGTACGTTGGGACGTAACAACATTAACTTACCGAACAACATGCGCGCCTTTTCACCACCAGATAGTACTTTTACTTTTTTGCCAATATCATCACCGGAAAATAACAAGCGCCCTAAGATACCGCGAATGACTTGCTCGTCATCAGCGGGCGTACGCCACTGGCACATCCAATCAAATAAATTTATATCTTCTTCAAAATCAGCTTCATGGTGCTGCGCGAAATAACCAATTTTGGCATTTTCCGCCCACTTCACCGTACCTTTTTTCCAGGGTAATTTGCCTAGGATTGTTTTGAGCAAAGTGGTTTTACCGATACCATTGGCACCAATAACCGCGATTTTTTGTCCTGCTTCAATATCAAGATTAACGCTGCTAAATAACAAGTCTTCCCCGTACCCATTCGCAAGCTTCTTAACTTCAACGGCCATACGGAATAATTTCTTGCCTTGGTCAAAGCGAATATAAGGTGATTTTCGGCTTGAGAGTTTTACATCTTCTAATTTAATTTTTTCAATTTGGCGTGCACGAGAGGTGGCTTGACGCGCTTTAGAAGCATTGGCGGAGAACCGACTAACAAAAGCTTGTAACTCACTAATTTTTGCTTGTTTGCGTGCATTTTCGCTTGTTAACTTTTCACGTGATTGGGTGGCTGCCGTCATATAGTCATCGTAGTTGCCAGGATAAGTGCGCAATTCACGATAGTCTAAATCCGCCATATGGCTGCACACACTATTTAAGAAGTGACGATCATGCGAAATGATAATCATCGTACTCTTAGATTCTTGCAACACACTTTCCAACCAACGAATGGTATCGATATCTAAGTTGTTAGTCGGTTCATCGAGCAACATAATGTCTGGATTAGAGAACAAGACTTGCGTTAAAAGTACACGTAGTTTTAAGCCAGGTGCCACAGCACTCATTGGCTGATTATGTAGTTCAATTGGAATACCCACACCCATTAGCAATTCACCGGCTTTAGATTCTGCCGTATAGCCATCCAATTCAGCGAAGCGTGCTTCTAATTCCCCTGCACGCATGCCATCTTCCTCGCTCATTTCAGCTTGCGAGTATATGCGATTGCGCTCTTGCAAGATTTCCCACAATTCGGCGTGACCCATCATCACCGCATCTAAAGTACGATATTCTTCAAAAGCAAACTGATCCTGGCCCAATACACCAATGCGTTGACCTGAGGTGACAATCACAGAGCCTGCGGTCGCTTGGAGCCTACTCGCCAAAATCTTCATAAAAGTTGATTTGCCGCAGCCATTAGCACCAATCAAACCATAATGGCCGCCGTCTTCGAATTTCACGGATACATTTTCGAATAAAGGTTCGGGGCCAAATTGGATTGTTAAATTAGCAGTTGATAACACGGGGAAACCCTCAAAATTGCAAATCGCCAACCTTAGGCTGGGAGGGGGTAATTGTCAAGGAAGCGACCCTAAGTGTAGCGGCAATTTAGTAATGTCCGGTTTGAGCAAAGTTAAAATGTCCGCTTTTGAATGAAGAGGGACATTTAATGAGTCAGCAAATTGGGTAGTGAGCATGGGCCAGAATGAAGTCGATCGTTTAGCGATTCTACAGAGGGTCCAAAGTCAGGAGCTGTCTCAAGTAGAGGCCAGCCGGTTATTAAAATTGACCACGCGCCAAGTCCGACGTCTGCAAAGACGACTTAGTGAGCAGGGTGCAAAGGGTTTGGTTTCAAAGCGTCGAGGACGGGCCAGCAATCACCGACACCATGAGCATACAAAGCAATCTGTAAAAGAGTTAGTGCATCGCGTCACTACGCTGATTTTGGCCCCACCTATGCGGCTGAGAAACTGCAGGAATGCCATGAACTGAGTGTCAGCAAAGCAACGTTGCGCCAGTGGATGATGGAATGGT
>JBDNGR010000368.1:0-7179 GCA_041689165.1 Coxiellaceae bacterium | reverse complement strand
TGTTCCGCGTCGTTTGAAAGTATGGGTAATTTGCATGGTCAAAAATGACCTGGCCAATTTAAACTGTGGTTATATTTCTTGGCCCCCTATAGTATGGGGGGCTCTTTTCCCTATACCCTAATTGGCCGACTATGACGACGATGTATTTCATACCGTTTTAGCTTTTATTAATGAAAAAAACCATGAGTCTGAAAATAGCCATTTAAAATTATATTACCAATATGGTGTCATATCTGTGTACGGCAGGCGTGAAACTAAAATGTCATGTTTTGTGCGTGACTAAAGAAGCTAGTAAATGTGAGTGTAATGACTCCCCTATGTCTTCATCTCTCTTGACCTATATCCTGTATGCCGTGGTTGGGGCAATTCAGTCAAGAGTCAAGTTTGCTTAAAGTTAATAATTTAAATTGCTTAAGTATGCGTAAAGCGTTTGACGGGAGATGCCTAGTTCAGCAGCGATACGGGATTTGGGTATCCCTTTGGCAACCAGAGCTCTCAATTTTGTGACCCCTTCTTGCGATAATGCCTTTTTGCGGCCTTTATAAACACCTTTTTCTTTGGCAATCGCGATGCCAGCGAGCTGTCGTTCACGAATAACAGCTCGTTCCCATTCTGCCAAACTGCCCATCACGCCCAGAAGTAGGTTTGCCATGGGGTTGTCGTCGCCAGTGAAGGTCAGCGCTTCCTTAATGAATTGAACTTCCACACCACGCTGAGTGAGACCTTTCACGGTGTCAATTAAGTCACCCAATGAACGCGATAACCTGTCCATTGAGTAAATGATGAAGGTATCGCCCGCGCGTAGGTGGGTCAAAGCTGCTTGAAGTTGGTGGCGATCCGTATCTTTGCCACTGGCTTTATCGATGAACATGCGATCAAGGTTTAGGGTGGCGAAGGCTTCGTGTTGGCGTGCTGTATTTTGAGCCTCGGTGCTGACTCGGATGTAGCCGACTAATTGACCTTTCGTCATATCGCTCTCAACATATTGATAAGTGTCAAGTTAGATTTTAAACCTACATTTACACTATGTCAAGAAATAGTGTAATACATCCTATTTTTACACTTTTCGCTAATTATTTAAGTGTCAATTTTGGGTGTAGCCTATCTGTACACGTTGGTGTGTCATGGGGTGATACATAGCATCATGTAAATTGACTGTTAACCCTTAGGCTGGACTAAGTTATCCTATCTTCCAATATATCTTTGAAAACTTAGACTAATTAAAAGAGACTTGGCAAAATGGCAAAAGCAGACAACAAGAAAATCGTTGGTGACCTTGGTTTTGAAGCTGAGTTATTTAAGACTGCCGACAAGCTTCGCGGCAATATGGAGCCAAGCGACTACAAACACGTAGTGCTGGGCCTTATTTTCTTGAAATAAATTTCAGACGCTTTTGACGAAAAGAACCAAAAACTGATTGTTGAAGATTCAAGCCTGGGCTCACCGTGAAACGCTCGGGCACGTCTGCGCGTGCTGGTGAAGCGTATCTTAAAGAAATACGGCTACCCACCAGATTTGCAAGACGCTGCCGTGCAAACAGTGTTGCAACAGGCAGAGGCGTTGAGTCATTCTTGGGTAGCTGCAACCGCATAATTTTTTAACGCCCAGTAGTCCTGCTGGCTTCTATCGGTTCGGTTGTTTTTTCAAAACCTACACCAACAATTTTGTTTTGATGATTTTTCACTGCTGTCCGGTTTAACCGGGTTAATTTTCAGTAATAACTAATACTGGCGTGGCCTAGAGGCCGATTTTATTTGGTACCGATTTGAATACAAATTCTTCATTATTGGGTAAGTTCCTAGGGGTTAGCCTCTGGGGGATATCTCATGTATGTCGGCAAGACGCTGTTTGCACAGATCATGGAGTTTGTGCCATGGACCAGCTTTGGTCGAATCGTCGATCGTTATGGCGGCAACGCTGGCGTTCGGCGCATGACCTGCGCGGAGCCGTTTCGCGTCATGGCATTTGCACAGCTGACGTGGCGCGAGAGTCTTCGCGATATCGAAGTCACGTTGGGTGCGAATGCGAACAAGCTTTACGCAATGGGGTTGCGTCACAGCATTCATCGCTCGACGCTGGCCGATGCGAACGAATCGCGCAACTGGCGTATTTGGTCCGATGTTGCGGCGTTGCTGATTCGCCGCGCACGCAAGCTCTACAGCGACACGGATCTGGTCGGACTCGACCTGAAGAACACGGTTTACGCGCTGGATGCCACGACCATCGATCTGTGCCTGAGCCTGTTCGACTGGGCCCCGTTTCGCAGAGCCAAGGCTGCAGCCAAGCTGCACACGCTGTTGGACCTGAGAGGCGCAATCCCAGCGTTTATCCGACATTTTCCATTAGCCGCCAATTCCTAATGGAAGCCATTAGCGCAAGTCATTGATTATTAAGCGTTTCAGCCTATTCCGAAGCTAAAATAAGGAATCGCGATTTCAGTGTGGGGATATTCATGGACTTTGACCTTCGTTTTACCGACAAAGAAATCACCGCTTGGGGCGGCATGGGGATCATGAAACGCATGCTGGATCATTTGCATTTTGATACTGCGCTCAGTGCTTCTGGCCTGCCACAACCGGGGAGCAATCGGGGCTACCGACCCGAGCAACTCATTACCCAATTCATGCTTTCCGTATGGTGTGGCGCCAACCGTTTTGAGCATGGTGAAGTCACCCGCCATGATCCTGTATTGAAACGCCTGTTCGGTTTTACACGCATGGCTAATTTCAAAGCCGTCATGCGCCTGTTTAAAAAGTTCACCCAAGACACCAACGAGTCGGTCATGGATTCGCTCTACCGATGGATGTTTGGGCAGATTGAAATCAACGGCATTACGCTCGATTTAGACTCCACTGTCATGACGCGTTATGGCACTCAGGAAGGCGCTGCGGTTGGCTACAACCCAGCCAAACGTGGACGCGCCAGTCACCATCCACTGATGGCCTTTGTCGCCGATACCCGCATGATTGCCAACTGCTGGCTGCGTCCTGGCAACACGGGTTCGGCCAATAACGTCATCGGATTTTTAGCCAATACCTTGCATCGCTTAGGTGGCAAACACGTGAGCCTGCTACGCGCCGATAGCGGCTTTAGCGACAGTGCTTTCCTTGAGAATTTAGAGCAACAAGCAATGCACTATGTCATAGCGCTACGCCAGACGCAGCCGTTGCAGCGCGCACTGGTAGAAGCCGATGGTTGGTGGGTGCTGCATGATGACGAAGGCAAGCCCGTCGAAGGCATTGAGCTGACGCGATTTTGGTACCAAGCCAATACGTGGAGTAAACCACGCTGGGTGATCGGCATACGCCAGCATATTGAGCAACGCGCTGCGCCAAAAGGTAAAACATTGAACCTATTTTCTGACGATCTGGTGATTGGGAAATGGCGATTTTCTGCGCTGGTCACGGATCTCAATCTGCCAGCGACGGTGATCTGGCGCACCTATCGAGGACGTGCGGATTGCGAGAACCGGATCAAGGAGTTGAAATACGATTTCGCTGCCGACAATTTCAATATGAAAGAGTTTTATGCGACCGAGGCTGCGCTCAATACGGTCATGTTGGCATACAATCTTTTGAGCTTGTTACGTCAGGTGCTATTAAAAGCAAGCGCAGTAAAGCATTCTTCAAACTCGGTGCAGCACACCTTGCAAACGCTGCGTTACAAGTTATTTGCGAAGGCGGGCTACATTACAACGGAAAGCAGAAAGCCCATCATCAATTTGGCAGTCGCAATGCAGCAGAGGGCTTGGATGCAAGGGCTGTGGGATGCGTCAAAAACCTTTGATTTGCCTGCCAAATTTGCACCAATTTATTCGCCTTGAAAATCTCTAATGGAAAATGTCGGTTTATCCACATCAGGGACGGCAAGATGCACGATGTCAACGTGCTGGACTTCATGCCGATCGAAGCCGGGGCCTTTTACGTCATGGATCGCGGCTACTTGGATTTCACCCGCCTCTACGCCATGCACCGAGCGTGCGGACTCTTCGTCACCCGAGCCAAAGTCAACATGAGCGCTCGGCGCATTTATTCCAAACGAACCGACAGAACAACTGGTGTCATTTGCGACCAGACGGTGCTGCTCAAAGGCTTTTACGCTTCTCAGCATTACCCGGAGAATCTGCGCCGCATTCGATTCAAAGATCCAGATACTGGCAAGACACTGATCTTTCTGACCAACAACTTTGTGTTGCCACCGCTGACCATTGCAGCGCTTTACAAAAACCGCTGGCAAGTCGAATGGTTCTTCAAGTGGATCAAACAGCACCTGCGTATCAAGAAGTTCCTGGGCAACAGCGAGAACGCCGTCAAGACGCAAATATGGTGCGCCGTGTCGACCTACGTACTGATTGCCATCGTCAAGAAGGAACTTCAAATTGATGCCTCGCTATACACTTTGCTACAGATATTATCGGTCTCGGTATTTGAGAAAACCGAGCTTTTAAGCGCCTTCCAAGGCAGCGAGATCAAAACTAATAATCTTGACCTCGCTAACCAATTGAATTTATTCGGAAATTAACCGGACGGCAGTGATGATTTTTATCTATTAACTTGTCAAAACTCATACTTTTGAGGTTTTGATTCATAGGACGTATTAGGAATAGTCAAAATACGTTAGGAACGTCGAAATTACGTGATCTTTCTAAACTTCTACAAAACGACCGTTTTGCGGACACTGTGGACGTTACACCGATCGCTGTCCATGAGCCGATATATCAACACCAGATTAGACCGCACATGGCAACTACCGACCCCCGCGCTCAATCTCAGCGAAGGCGCGGCAAGCGTTTCTTTATTCGGCTCAAACAGTTCAGGCGGAATGATCTTGTCCTGCGCAATCCGGGTCATGAGTACACGAATCACGTCGCTCGCGGTCAGGCCAGAAGCCTGAATGACCTGGTTGGTACTGTCTTGAATGTCACCCGGCACACGGGCCTGAACCATACGGCTAACGGTCATGATCGACCTCCTTTGTATTTCACTGCATGGCAGTCGAGTAGTCCTCCACCATAATGGATCTTGCGCGCGATGCCTGAACGCAGCAACGCAGCAAAGTCTCTAATCCTTCTCCAAACGTTACTCAATTGGTATTCATCGGGTATCCAAAAAGTCTCAAACGATCCCCATGTTGTATTCAATACGTCCCAAAGCAATATCAATAGCGTCTCACACTCAGGTGCAATGGCTCATTGCACCTCATCATAAAAGTCGACGGCCACACACTTGCCACACAGAACACGAACAAAATTAATCCTATAAACGATTCTTAAGGCCTGTCGAAGCCACAAATGAGTTCGGCACAACATTGCCAAACGCCCACGAATCCTCGCGCTCGCCCACCCTGTAGGGGTGCGTCATGTGTGACGCCTTTAAGGGCTGAAACACGGTTTACACGTTTCAGACCGTTGAGGCGTCAGCAGGCACGCCAGTGCCTGCAAGGTTTAGATCATGGGGCTCGGCATAGCCGGGCAACACGTGTTTGTCGGGCTAACTTACGGAATGTGTTTAACCGTACTTAGGAAAATCTGACGAAGGGATATTTTTACAACATTGACAGATTATATCTGTTCATATATATTTAGTGATGCTTAAAATTGAAAAGCCACTTGAATGGATCGGTAGTAGCTACAAAGATTTGATAGCTTTGCCTACAGACGTTCGCCGGTTATTTGGCTTTGCGCTCTCTTTGGCTCAAGCTGGCGACAAGTACGATACGGCCAAAGTGCTCAAGGGGTTTGGTGGTGCTGGCGTATTAGAGGTAGTAGAAGACGATGTGGGTGGAACGTATCGCGCCGTTTATACCGTCAAGTTTTCTGAGGCGGTGTTTGTCTTGCACTGCTTTCAGAAAAAAAGTAAGCGAGGCATTGCCACGCCCAAAGAGGACATGGACATCATTCACGCAAGGCTCAAAGTGGCCGAGGCGATTGTTAAGGAGTTAGGAAAATGAAAACTCGGCTTGTCAAAGGCAGTGAAGTTCATCAGGGTTCGAGCAACGTTTTTGCTGACCTGGGTTTAGTGGATGCTGAAAAGCTCAGAATCAAAACGGCTCTTGTCATTGAGATCAGAAAGGCTATGCGCAGCCTTGATCTGAATCAACAAGAAGCTGGCAAACGCATGGGCATCGCTCAGCCCAAGGTGTCAGGGATGATGAGTGGCGACTTTAGTAACCTGTCAGAGCGTAAGCTGATGGATTGCTTGACTAGGCTGGGTTACGACATTGAACTCAAAGTTCGACCAGCGCAAGCAGAGGTTGGATATTTAACGTTTGTGGCGGCTTGATCGGGTTAAAAGTGTAAGTTTAAGGGGTTTGGTTTTTGTCTGCTGTTTTTTTCTATGCAGGCCCCTGCCAGGCCGCCGGAGGCACCCCCAGCGCGCATGATTTTTTCACGCACGTTTTTTCTTAATGTGAATTGACTTTAGGCCTGCTGCTTGAGTTTTGGTTTGTTGAATAACTCGAACAATTCTGCCTTGGCCTTTTGCATTTCCTGGGCTGCTTGCAGGTCGGTTTTCTCACCAGCTTTGGCCAATAAATCTTCAAGCGTGATACCCGCTTTGAATTTAACCAGATCCTTCTCATTGAGCAGCACCAAACACTCCAGCGGCGTCTTCACATCCTTGTGCTTGTAGCGCTTGATGATCTTGCCCTTTTCGATCGCCACCTCGGTGGCGAACAGGCAGGGACGATGCAAATTGAGCCACGAGTTGAACACACCCTCGTAGAACGCATTGATGGGCTTGGCGTACTTCTGAGGGATGTGGCTGTAGCCCATATGTTTGCGCACCACACTGGCATTTTTGCTTTCCGCCAGGGCGTTGTCGTTGCTATGACGTGAGCGTGACTTGGTCTGCTCGATGCGCAGCTTGTACAGGTGCGATACCGACAGGCCGGTCAGGCGCTCGTAGCGGGCGTCGCCGTACACGCCGTGGGCGCGCTTGAGCAGGTGCACGATGGCGGGGCCACAGACATCTTCATTGGCGCGATCCATCTGGACGAGTAGCTCGATATCGCTGGCGGTGTATTTGCTGGCGAAGGGTGCAGCTGGCGCTCGGTAGCGTTTGGCCAGGGGCACGGTGGCCAGGAGGTTCTCGTCCCAGCGTGCCACCAGGCGGGTGATCTGAGGGCGGCTGTAGCCGCTGGTGCGGCGCAGGTAGGCCAGTACCACACCACGCTCGCTTT
>JBDNGR010000367.1:0-2460 GCA_041689165.1 Coxiellaceae bacterium | reverse complement strand
CGTATTTCGAGATGCGAAGTTTTAAGTTTCAGTTTGCGAGCAGTGGCCCGAGGTATAGGGCTAACTACCGTTGCTAGGTTTATGAGAGGATCTCTGCATGTTTCGTCTTTTATTTCGTTTGCTCCTACTGCTTGTTATTATAGCCATTTTACTGGCAGGCCTTGTCATTTATGAGTTCTTCAATAAGCCTTTAATTAGCAATCCTCCTGAGCGCTCGATTATTATCAAGCCGGGCAGCTCATTGCATTCAATCGCACAACAACTCAACAAAGAAAATTTATTAAATTACCCTGCCGTATTTGTGGCTTGGGTGCAGTTAATGCATCGAGAACAATCGCTACGTGCGGGTGAGTATGCTATTCCCGTTGCTATGACAACACCACAGCTATTGATGAATATGGTGAATGGCAAAGTTATTTTACACAAAATTACTTTAGTAGAAGGTTGGACTTTCAAAGAATTTCGTCAAGCACTCAATCAAGATGCCTATCTGGAGCATCAAACACAAAGCTTGAATGAAGCCGAAATTATGCAAGCTTTGGGCGCGAAATATCAAGAAGCTGACGGACTATTTTTTCCAGAAACTTATCTTTTTACGCATGGTGATTCCGATTTAAGCGTGTTGCAAATGGCATACAAAAAAATGCAAGATTCTTTAGCTTACCAATGGAAAGTACGGGCACTTGAATTGCCGTACAACACTCCTTACCAAGCTGTAATTGTAGCTTCTATGATTGAAAAAGAAACGGCTGTGCCAGGTGATCGAGCTCAAATCAGCGGTGTGATTATGCGACGATTACAAAAAGGCATGCGTCTACAAATCGATGCTACTGTTTATTATGGGCAGTATGGGTCGCAAGAAGCTAAATTAACCAAAGCAGATTTAAAAAAAGATGGTCCTTATAATACTTATATGCGAAGTTCTTTGCCGCCTACACCCATTTGTATGCCGAGTGAAGAAAGTGTTTATGCAGCTCTTCATCCTGCTAGTGGCGATAGTTTGTATTATGTAGCGCGTGGTGATGGCAGTAGTGAATTTTCTGCAACTTATATGCAACATAAAGCGGCTATTGCGGAGTACTTACTAAAAAAATAAATTAACTTTCAATAGCGATGCGATGATCCGTTGGGCTGTAGGGGCGGCTCTGGTGTGTACAGTGGGGTGCCCGCGGCTTCGTTGAATTAACACCGATCTTGTAGAGGCGGTTTCTTTGTGGATATTGGGTGCCCGCCCTCTTTCAGTTGGGTGTATGTGTGGTAATTGGCATTGATGTGGAGCTGAAAGGGCAACCACGGGGGGATTGCCCCTACAAACACAGATTGTGTGTAATTTAAAAATGGGATGCGTAATTGATATTACCGCAAGGATTAAAATTAACACCGATCTTGTAGGGGCGGTTTCTTTGTGGATATTGGGTGCCCGCCTTCTTTCAGTTGGGTGAATATATGGTAAATAACATCGATATATGATTGAGAGAGCGATCATAGGTTATTTACAAATACAAATTACAAAATGGTGTAGCAAATTATGACAACTCCCAAATTTATCACTCTTGAAGGCGTCGAAGGCGTGGGTAAAAGCACCGTGCTTAGCTTTATTGAAAAAGAATTGAATCATCACGCGATTAATTTTGTGTGCACTCGTGAACCGGGTGGTACGCCTATCGCTGAACAAATTCGTAAATTTTTGTTAACCAAACACGATGAGTCATTATGTCCTATGTCAGAATTGTTGCTCATGTTTGCAGCACGTATGCAAAATATTGAACACGTGATTAAACCGGCACTTGCCGCGGGCCAGTGGGTTATTAGTGATCGTTATACCGATGCAAGTTTTGCCTATCAAGGTGGTGGTCGTGGCATCGCTGAGCAAAAAATTAGTACTTTAGCTGAGTGGGTGCAAACTGATGTCGTACCCGACTTAACTTTATTATTATATGCGCCGATTGATGTAGGACTAGAACGCATTAAGCAACGCAGCGAAAAAGATCGTATCGAGCTCGAAAATAAAGAATTCTTTAAACGAGTGCGTGATGTGTATCTTGATTTAGCCAAAAAAAATCCGCAGCGCTATCGTGTCATTGACGCACAACGTCCTTTGCCAGAAGTACAAGAGCAAATTCGTGTGGCGCTGCATGAGTTAGGCTTATGATCTATCCTTGGTTGCAAAATCAATGGCAACAACTGCTAAGCCAATATCAGCAACAACGTTTGCCACAAGCTTTGCTTATCGAAGGTCCGGCGGGTCTTGGTAAATTAGCTTTAGCGCAACACTTGGCCGCTTTGGTTCTATGCGAGCATGGCGGTGTAACGCGATGTGGTATTTGTCGAGGTTGTGTATTAAAAGCCGCTAAAAATCACCCAGACTATTACGTCTTGCAGCCGGAAGAAGAGGCTAAAAATATTAAAATTGAGGCAGTGCGTGAATTAACGCAGGCACTAGCGCAGCATTCACATCGT
>JBDNGR010000366.1:0-1603 GCA_041689165.1 Coxiellaceae bacterium | reverse complement strand
GGCCACGGTGTGGCGCAAGATTACCGCAAAGCGCGGGAGTACTACGAGCAAGCGGCAGCCAAGGGTCATGCCGCTGCACTCAGCAATTTGGGTACGCTGTATCAGAATGGTCAAGGAGTAGCGCAAGATTACCGCAAAGCGCGGGAATGTTACGAGCAAGCGGCAGCCAAGGGGGAGGCGGCTGCGCTCAGCAATTTGGGCTTGCTGTATGATAATGGCCAGGGTGTGGCGCAAGATTACCGCAAAGCGCGGAAGTATTTCGAGCAAGCGGCAGCGAAGGGGGAGGCGGCTGCGCTCAACGCTTTGGGTGTGCTGTATGATAATGGCCACGGGGTGGCGCAAGATTACCGCAAAGCGCGGGAGTATTACGAGCAAGCCGCCGAGAAGGGTCACAAACAAGCTCGTGAAAATTTAGCGATTTTAAATGAGAAAGGTTTGGGATTGAAAAAAGCAAGCCCTACTCTAGTTCAGGCTTCACCAGAACTGAATTTGAGTAGAGAAGAACGTTTAACCGCTCTAGCTAAACGTCAAGACTCTACCTCTGCTGTACCCTCTGACGTGCAATCTGATCTTTCACGTTTGTCACTGGCAACGCCTGAGAGAGCGGTCATTGATGTGAAAGAAATTCGTTATGACAAAGCCCAGCTCTTAGGTCGAGGAGGATTTGGTGAAGTCTTCAAAGGCACTTATAAATTAGTCTCCGTGGCGATTAAGACCTTGCTGTTAGATAAACTCAACGATCGTATGTTGGCAGAATTCCAAGAAGAAGGCCAACTGATGGCTTCATTGCGTCATCCTAATATTATTCGGTTTTATGGGCTGACGGTACAGCAACCCTATCATATTGTGATGGAGTACATGGAACAAGGATCACTGTATAGCGTATTACACAAGGCTCAAGAGTTACCCTGGGATCAGCGTATTCAATGGGGGATTGAAGTGGGTGCGGGACTGCATTACTTACATACCTTTAGCCCTCAAGTGTTGCACCGTGATTTAAAAAGTTTAAATGTGCTGATCAGTAAACACGGTGAAGCCAAGCTCACGGATTTTGGCTTGGCCTTATCAAATTTACGTTCAACGACTAAGACGGTTACGGCTGCAGAACCTGGCGTAAAAGCGGAAGGTGTGGTGGGTAACTTGCGTTGGATGGGGCCGGAGCTTTTTAGTTTAAAACCTACATACTCCACTGCCAGTGATGTATTTGGATATGCTATGGTATTGTGGGAATTGGCTGCCCGAACTGTTCCTTATGAGGAAGTATCTGATGACAGCATTATTAAATATTGTGTTAAAAGTGGAGATCGAGCGAATATTCCTAAAGATTGCCCAGCAGTATTAGCAACCTTGATTCAAGCGTGCTGGGCGCAAGACCCTGCTAAACGGCCAGCCGTGAGTGAAGCGGTTGAACGATTAAGCCAGCTGCAAAGTGTCGCACAGAAAATTTCAGGTTCAAGCCCAATAGCATCGCAAATTGCAAAATCGAGAGGGTATGCTGAGCGTGACCACGCTCTTTGATGGTCTGTTTACCACGATAATTGAGGGAGCTATTTTGACTTTAAAAAAAGCACGGCGTATGTGCCGTGCTGCGTTGATTAACCGG
>JBDNGR010000365.1:0-4266 GCA_041689165.1 Coxiellaceae bacterium | reverse complement strand
TTTGTCCGACCCGCTCTTTATTCAGGGTCGTAGGTTCATCCAGTCGTATGGATGGTGGTATCATATCCTATGGAGTACCACAGCTCTCATGGCGACTTCGTGTCGCACGGGGTTCTTTGCAGGAAGGTACGGAATGTCACAAAGAACCCTTACAGTCCTTTGCCAGTCTTGGTTATAAGCTGAAAAGCAATTTTCAATTGACCATATGATGTCTTTGTAACCCATTGTAAATTAAAGTATTTGTACCTTGTCCCAGTTTCATATTATTTGGACAGTATTTTGTTGTTTGTATTTTTTACAATTAGATCGCAAAGTCGCCAATTAAAGTCCAGCCCTCTTTTTTAAACAGCGTTTAAAACGGCATTCACTTCAAAGCTATTTCTTTCCATCCAATCTACGTTTTCGGATATAGTCCCTAAGGGATAAATACTTCCCATACCCAAGATGAACCTCAATGATTTTTTTAAAAGGCACGCCCAATTGGTGAAGATTGAAAATTTTTTCCCGGTCTTTATCATACATGGATGCCTGTATCCCACCCTTTGGTTTGCCGAGTTTAATGCCTTTGGCGACACTGGCACGCAGCCCTTCTTTAGTTCTTTCTGAAATAAAGTCCCGCTCTAATTCTGCTAGCATCGAAAATACGGTGATGAGTATTTTGTTGCTTATATTATTAGACTCACCTGGGTTTAAATCTAGATTTTGCTTGATAAGCACAAGTCGAGACTTCTTCTCTTTCATGATTATTTCTATCGTATTGAGCGTTTCCTTGATGGAGCGCCCAAGCCTTGATAATTCTGAAGCAATAACAACATCATTTGGTTGAAGTTTATCCAGCAGCTCATCGATGCGCCGCAGTGCCGTCGATTTACGTGATGACATTTCCATTTCGATCCATTCATCAACCATTAGTTTTTGATCAATGCAGTAGCGGCTAATACAGTTTTTTTGACTGTCCACGCTTTGCTCTTGTGTGCTCACGCGCACGTATCCATAAATCATATGATTTTCACCCTATTTCCACTGATTTTTCTCTTAAGGTATTTTTACAGATTAACACAATAGTATTTTATATGGCCTTATGTGATCTTTAATGCTACACTCTGGCCTCCGCCAAAACGAACGTTATGACCATTCAAAAAAGCAGACTATGGCTCGACTAAAAATACTCTCGGATGACGATTTTAATAAGCTATACACAGTACCTGTTTTGGAGGATGAAGACAGACCATTTGTGTTTGAGCTAGACGAAGAGGACAAAGTCTACATTGATTCGTTTGATAACATCTCAAAAAAGATAAATTATATTTTACAGATCGGATTATTTAGAATCACGAACAATTTTTACAATATTACGTTCCAAGGGAACAGGCAGGATACCTGGTATGTAATCAAAACGTATTTTCCTTCTGAGAAATTTCCAAAAACAAAAGTGAGCAAGCGGCATCGCTATGACAATTGTAAAGCCATTTTGAAAAAATATGGCGCAGCGCTTTATTCGAGTCATCACAAGGTTAAAGCGCTTCGTTATGCCAGCGAATTGATTAAGCAACATGCTATCCCAAAATACGTATTTGATTCATTGCTGGAATATTTTCATCAGCACAAAATTGTTAGGCCATCCTACACAGCCATGCAGGAGATGGTTTCTGAGGTGCTGAGTAATGAAAAAAACAGATTAAGTAATAAGATCTACACCCTCATGGACAAGCCTTTCAGGGAGCTATTGGCCGATTTCCTAGAAAAAGATGAGTTATTTTATCAACTGACGACACTAAAGAAAGATCAAAAGGATTTTGCAACAGCAGAAATTAACGCTTCAATCAAAAAACATCAATTTTTATCAGCGATCTACCAAAAATCCATTGAAATTGTCAGAGAACTGAATATTTCAGAGCAAAATATCATGCACTATGCTGACTTGGCTATGTACCACACAGTCTACGGTTTGCGCACTATGAAACAAAAAAACTTATCCAGATTATATCTCATGTGTTACGCCCACAATCGTTATTTAAAAATCAACGATCACCTAATCAGCAGTTTTACTCACAAAGTGATTTACTACGCTGGTGAATCTGAAGCGTACCAAGCCGAAGCTATCTTTAGTGCTAAAGAGGATGATAAAGACCATCGGAATATCGCGGCTGCAATTTTATCGCTGGTAAACAATAAGAAGGTTGCAGACAACGCCATACGAACAAAAGCCTACGAGATTGTGCCGCAGGAAAAATTTCAACAGTTCATACGAAAAATTAAAAAACCAAATTTCACGCCGGAATTTTATCGATGGGAATACTATAAAAAAACAGCCCCTACAATTAAGCTTAATACACGTGCCGCATTTAAGGCATTGGATTTTCAGAGTAATCACAAGGAGCTACAGGCAGCAATTACCTTTTTGAAGGGACACTATGCCAGTAATAAATCATTCAGTTCTTACCAATTCAAGGACATTCCAATTGAATTTATACCGAAGCTGTTGCAACGCCATCTTATTAAAAAAATTAGGCTAGGTAAAACAAGCAAAAGAACCAAGTGCATTGATGCAGATAAATATGAATGCATGTTGTACATTCAAATTGAAAAGAGCATAAAGTCAGGCTCCGTCACTGTTTATAATAGCTTATCGTACCGCGCATTAAACGACGAACTGCATCCAAAACAAGACTGGGATAAAAACAAGAAATCAATCATTAAGCGTTTGGAAAATAAGCTGCTGGCAAGTGATATCAACGACCTTCTTAAAGAGCTTGCAAGCCGATTAGGCCCTCGCTACAAAGAGGTCAATGATAAGATCACCTCAGGTGAAAACAAAAAAATCAAACTAAAGCAGAATAAAAAAGGCGAGGTAATTAGCTGGACTTTACCCTATAAAAAAGCAGACGATGGCGTTAATAATCCTTTTTATGAAAACATGCCACTAACCAGTATTGCTAAAATAGTACAATTTACGCATAACCAGACAGACTTCATGAAAAAATTCACCCATATATTGCCAACAGGAAGCAAAAAGCAAGCCGATGTGTCAGTGTTATCAGCCTGTCTGGTTGCTAAAGGCACTGGGATTGATATTGACAAAATGAAAGACATCAGCGATGTTAAAGAGCATGACCTCAAGTCAACTTATACTGATTTTATTCGACATATGACCTTAACGCAAGCCAGTGACACGGTGATGAATCGTTTAAAAAAACTACCCATATTTGAAAAATACACCCTCGCTGATTACGGAATTCATGCGAGCATTGATGGTCAGAAGCTTGAGACAAAATTCAATTCCATCATGGCACGATTTTCAACAAAATATTTCGGGTTTGGCCAAGGGGTATCTGCCTATACCTTATGCGCGAACTGGTTACCCCTGTGCACTAAGATTATTGGTGCAAACGAACACGAAAGCCATTATCTGTTTGACATGCTCAATAGCAACACAAGCGATATTGAAATAGCCGCCATATCTGGAGACATGCACAGTATAAACCGCGTGAATTTCATCATACTTTTTCTTTTCGGTTATCGGTTTATGCCGCGATTTACACAGTTGGATAAAAAGGCTGGAAACAACCTTGTCAGCTTTGATGATCCTAAGCTTTATGAAGGGCTTCTGGTAAAGCCAAGTAAAAAAGTAAATGTGCAGTTAATCATTAAAGAATGGGATAATATTTTAAGAATAATGGCCACACTGGGACTGAAAAAGAGTAGCCAAAGCACTATTGTCAAAAAATTATCGTCCTACCAGTCTAATGATACCTTACGGGCATTGATTGAACTAGATCAAGTCATCATGACCCTGTACATGCTTGATTATATCGATGATGAAGGGATGCGAAAAACAGTTCATCGCTCTCTAAACCGGGGTGAGTCATACCATCAGCTCAGAGCCGCTATCGCGAGGATTAGTAGCCGGAAATTAGCGGGAAAAACCGAGATTGAGCTAACCATTAATAACGAGTGCGCACGATTACTGTCTAACTGCATTATTTTTTACAATGCCTCTCTTCTGTCTGGACTTTATGAGTATTACAAACAGAACAATATGGAAGAAGAATGCTTGAAAATTACTCGACTATCACCCGTTGCATGGCAGCACATTAACTTGATTGGAATTTATGAATTTTATGGAGACAAGGAATCTCTTAATTTACATGAGCTTATAGAAAAATTGGTGAGCAATACAAAAATCGATTTATTGGCTGCAGCCTAGACTGGTAAAGGGTTGTAGGGTTTCTCTGTGACATTCCGTACCTTCCTGCAAAGAACCCC
>JBDNGR010000364.1:0-2471 GCA_041689165.1 Coxiellaceae bacterium | reverse complement strand
CCTAACAGAGGAGCAGCGCTCATGGCCAAAGATATCGCTAAAACAGATAAGAGTAAAACCGTTAAAGTAGGTTTTTCTGAGCGAAAAAGAGTGCGACTAAGCTTGGGTAAGCGTGAAACCGAAGTTATGGCAATACCATTCTTGCTAGCGACACAGCTTGATTCTTATGAAACTTTTTTACAGGCAAATGTGGCACCTGAGCAACGCAAGGACGTTGGTTTGAACGCCGCTTTCAAAAGTGTATTTCCTATTGCCAGCTATTCAGGTCATGCACAAATTGAGTATTTGAGTTATACCTTGGGCGAACCTATGTTTGACGTAACTGAATGTAAGTTACGTGGTTTGACCTATGCTGCTCCCCTAAAAGTAAAAATGCGCTTGGTCATTAATGACAGAGATGCACCAGCGGGCAGCAAACTAGTTCGTGATATTCGCGAACAAGAAGTTTATATGGGTGAAATTCCGTTAATGACGGAAACCGGTAGCTTGGTCATTAACGGTACTGAACGTGTCGTCGTTTCTCAGTTACACCGTTCACCTGGTGTGTTCTTTGAGCATGATCGTGGCAAAACGCACTCTTCCGGGAAATTACTTTATTCCGCACGTATTATTCCTTACCGTGGCTCATGGTTGGATTTCGAATTTGATCCTAAAGATTGCATTTTTGTGCGAATCGATCGTCGTCGTAAATTACCAGCGACAATAATGTTGCGCGCCTTAGGCTATGGTACGCAAGAAATTCTAGAAATGTTCTATGAAAATAATATTTTCCATTTGAAGAATGATGAAATCACTTTGGATTTGGTGCCACAACGGCTGCGCGGTGAGCTGTCTGTTACCGACATCATGGATAGCAAAGGACATGTCATTGTTGAGCAAGATCGCCGTATTTCAGTACGCCATGTAAATTTAATGGAAAAAGCGGGCATTAAAAAATTGACCGTGCCTGAATCGTATCTTTACAACAAAGTATTAGCTGAAACCATGGTTGATAAAACCACTGGCGAAATCATGGCTAATGCCAATGATGTAATCACGGCTGAGCTAATTAGCAAACTACGTGCCTTAAATATTGATATCATAAAGACACTTTATATCAATGAAATCGAGTGTGGCCCTTATATGGCTGACACTTTGCGTATCGATTCGACCACAAATCGTCTCGAAGCATTAGTAGAAATCTACCGTATCATGCGCCCTGGTGAGCCACCAACACGTGAAGCTGCTGAAAATTTATTTGAAAGTTTATTCTTTAGCTCTGACCGCTATGACTTATCATCAGTGGGTAGAATGAAGTTCAATCGTCGTGTTGGTCGTACTGAGCTAACGGGCTCTGATGTCTTGTCAAAAGAAGATATCGTAGCTGTGCTAAAAGTATTGGTTGATATTCGTAATGGTCGGGGTGAAGTGGATGATATTGACCACTTAGGTAACCGTCGTGTACGAAGTGTAGGTGAAATGGCGGAAAATCAATTCCGTGTTGGTTTGGTGCGTGTCGAACGTGCGGTCAAAGATCGTTTAACTTTGGCAGAAACCGAAAATCTGATGCCACAAGATCTTGTTAATGCGAAACCTGTTGCCGCTGCTGTTAAGGAATTCTTTGGTTCCAGTCAGTTGTCTCAGTTCATGGATCAAAACAATCCGTTGTCTGAAGTAACTCACAAACGCCGTGTTTCAGCTTTAGGCCCAGGTGGTTTAACTCGCGAACGTGCCGGCTTTGAAGTGCGTGACGTGCATCCTACTCACTACGGTCGAGTCTGTCCGATTGAAACACCTGAAGGTCCAAACATTGGTTTGATCAACTCGTTAGCGGTCTTTGCACGTACTAATGAATATGGGTTCTTGGAAAGTCCTTATCGTAAAGTGGTTAGTGGTAATGTTAAAGATGAATGCCAATATCTATCTGCGATTGAAGAAGGAAACTACTACATTGCACAAGCGAGCACGAATCTTGATGCTAAAGGTCAAATAACAGATGAATTAGTTTCTTGTCGTTACAAAGGCGAATTTACCGTTACAACGGCTGATAAAATTAATTTTATGGATGTGTCACCACGTCAAATCGTGTCTGTAGCAGCTTCTTTAATTCCATTCTTGGAACATGATGATGCGAACCGTGCGTTGATGGGTTCAAATATGCAACGTCAAGCAGTTCCAACGATTCGTCCAGAAAAGCCACTCGTGGGTACTGGTATGGAACGTTTAGTGGCGGTAGATTCGGGCGTAACGGTGAGTGCGCGTCGTGGTGGTATCGTTGATTCGGTTGATGCATCACGCATTGTGGTGCGAGCTAATGATGATGAGCACGTTGGCGATAACATCGGTGTTGACGTTTACAACTTAACAAAATTTACGCGTTCCAATCAAAATACTTGTATTAACCAACATCCGATTGTTGAAGTCGGTGACGAAGTTAAAAAAGGTGACGTATTAGCGGATGGGCCTTCCACTGACTTAGGTGAACTTGCCTT
>JBDNGR010000363.1:0-1521 GCA_041689165.1 Coxiellaceae bacterium | reverse complement strand
TACCGGGGAATAAAACGAATTCTAAATGGATTAAGCCAATTGGTCAATACCTGCGAAGACAATTGTGAGAGCAATTTAGTAATGTCACCTTCTAGCAATTTTAAAATGTCACCTTTTGAGGTTTAGGTTTGTTAAGCTTTTAGTCAGCTTTCACAAACTTAAGGATCGTGAGGATGATAATAGGATTGCTAACAATGACAAAAAAGGAACTAGATCGAATAGGCGTAATTAAAAACGTGGCAGAGAAGCGGCTAAAACAAAGTGAAGCAATGACTATACTGGACTTGTCTAAGCGACAAATTATACGCTTGGTTAAAGATTATCGTCGTGATGGAGAAAAAGCCTTAATATCAAAGCATCGCGGCAAAGTTGGCAATAATTCACATGGTTTTGACTTCAAGATACAAATAAAAGGAGTAGTTGAAAAACGATATCCAGACTTTGGCCCAAGTTTCGCAGCTGAGAAATTACTTGAGATTGAAAAAATAAAGATCAACAAAGAGACGTTACGACAGTGGATGAGTGAGTGGGGATTATGGACATGTAAACCAAAGAAAATATTAAAGTTACAACAAACCAGAGAGAGACGGTCGAGTCTTGGGGAACTTATACAAATTGATGGTTCACACCATGATTGGTTTGAGGGGCGACGAGAAACATGCTGTTTATTGGTATTTATTGATGATGCAACGAGCCGGATTGTTGGATTAAGATTTGAAGAACAAGAAACAACAGCCGGATATTTTGCTCTATGCCGCTCGTACATTGAAATTTGTGGTCGACCATTAGCATTTTATAGTGATAAGTTCGGGGTCTTCAGGGTCAATTTACCAGGACAAGAAGAGAAAGAAACGCAATTTGGTAGAGCGATGAATGAACTGAGAATAGAGCTAATCTGCGCTCACTCTCCTCAGGCGAAGGGGCGTGTGGAAAGGGCTAATCAGACACTCCAAGATCGTTTGATAAAAGAAATGCGCCTGCGAGGTATCGATACAATTGAAGCTGCAAATGCGTATTTACCTGAATTCATGGCTGCCCACAATCATCGATTCGAAGTTGAGCCCAAAAATAATATTGATATGCATAGAGTCGACATCCCAAACAAAGACATAATGGATTTAATTTTCAGCTATCAATCTACTCGAACACTATCGAAGCAATTAGAGCTTAATTACGACAATAGATGTTTTAAAATACAAGTTTCAAATAATGGATATCGATTGCAAAATAAAAAAGTGACTATTTGCGAAGACATGAACGGTAAAATTTCGATCCTTAGGGATAAAAAAACACTCAGCTTTATAGAGCATGAAAAACAAAAGCGTGCCCCAGAAGTGATTGATAGCAAAGGTATTGAAAAGAAAGTAAATGCTATTGCCGAGCGCATAAAACATGCTCCTGCAGCAAATCATCCCTGGAGGAAATATCAAGCAGTGACAGACAGAAAATCAGCCTGAGATTGGTGAAGTAGTTACCCACAAGGCCATAAAGCACTTGAGGTAAATTGTGCCTCCGTGCTTT
>JBDNGR010000362.1:0-3891 GCA_041689165.1 Coxiellaceae bacterium | reverse complement strand
TATAGATCTGCCTAAATTTTAGTAAACAATCCAGTTCATGGGGTTAAGCAACAAAGCCGCATGAAACCCTAAATATTACACTTTCTTAAACAGGCTGGTTCATAAGCGCGGTAATCTGCTCAAGCGGTAACCGCGTGAATTTAGAAACCGAAGCCGGATCAAGTCCTTCATCTAGCATAGATCGGGCTGTTTCGAGCTTACCTTCAAGTTTTCCTTCAAGTTTGCCTTTTAGTTCACCCTCGATCTTACCTTTTAGTTCGCCTTCGGCGATTAATTTATCGGCTAAACTGGACATAGTTTTCTCCAAATCAGGTGACATTTTATCATGAATGATGGTGATGAGTTCATTCACATGTTGATGACCTTCATCGATATTCAATACATACTGCATTAAGTCTATCACATAGCGGTGATGTTCGCCGTGCTCCAGACTATTTAGATTATAAATGATTTTGAGCAGCTCGGTGTGTACGTGTTTTCTAAAATATTGCCGCAGTACAAACCCCATAGTCCCGGCATACAGATGAGAGGTCAGGGTTTCTTCAGGAATTTCACACGCATTGACTAAATGAAAAGGGGTTTGTAGCAAGTCCTTCATTTGTAGGCTGTGCGTGCCAAATAATTGCCATAATTCACGGTGCGCGGTGTACTTGGCATCGCCGGTATAAAACACCAGCGGAACAATCACCGGCAAGGGCAATGACTTGCTTTTAGTATTGGCTTGTTTGATGTGATGGTCCCAAATGGCCACCATGTACTTCATTAACCAAAAAGAAATCAAGGCATCGCTCGTACTTTCATGCTCCGCCAATACATAAATATACGCATTCTGATTCGACAAGGTGCATTGAAATAACACGTCTGTTTGCGATAATTTGAGCTGCTCATCAACAAACGTTCCCTGGCAATAGTGGATGCTATTAAAATCAAGCTGCTGTTTAATGGCGTCAGGTAAAAATAAGTCCAGAAATTCTTTGGCTACTTCGGGGTATTGCAGTGAACTTTTAAACAATTTGTCATGCGGGGTGTGGATCATCGTTTTTTTCATGCTACCTTCTTGGTTGAGTGCCGCCGGTGGTTTTATTATCAACGATACTAGCACGCCTGTGGCAGATGCTTAGCCTATCACCTTGGTTTGGTCAGGCGCTCTTTAAGCCCGCGGCCTGGTTTAAAATGCACTTTGCTTTTGGTGGCCACCGTAACTTTTACACCTGTTTTTGGGTTGTGCGCGCAGCGCTCTGGCATTTTACGAATTGTAAACGCCCCAAAATCTCTGATTTCAACGCGCTGTCCCTCGACCAGCGCTTCACTCATGCGGGTAAGAATAAGGTTGACCGCCTGCTCGACCGTTTGCTCGGGCAGATTCATCATCTTGCCAGCTATCTGTTGAATCAGCTCTGATTTAAGCATGGTGTTACTGTACTCCCGTGTATGGAAAGCCCGGCTAGTAGATAGATACGTGTCACACAACGCAGGCCAGAACAGGCGGTTCTTCTTTTTTACGACACGCTAACAGCAAAAAAGTGAGCAAATTCTGTAGTTCACCGATTAGTAGCGAAAAATTGGCATCCAATTGTGCCTGCTCGTTATCCAGCTTACTGTTTTCAGTGAACGCATCGGCAAGGTAGTCTAGGCATTTCAATCGTTTCAACAGAAAACTGTCGGTTAAAACAAATTGAACGCGCTCTTGCCAAACTAGCTCAAGCGAGGAAACAATGTACCCTTGGGTAAGCAGGGCAATCAGTTCTTCGTTGTTTTGCTCTATGTCCTTACAGCTGTAATGGCTGTTATCGTCACCGCTATTCACGAGTAGACAGCTTTTACCGAGCACCAACCCCTCAGGCAGTGAGCTCGGCTCTCGCAGCCACTGAGCAAATAGGGCATTTAAATCGGCATCAATGGCCAGTGGAGAGGCATCCAGCGAGCCCAGCGCCTTGGTTAAACACGTGACGGTTTCAGCGGCTTTACTGGCATTCGCGCTGTTGATGACCAACCATTGTTTGACCGTATCCACATACAGCCACTCTTTTTTTTGTACGGTAAATGATTTAGGCAAGAGGTCAAACTCAATCTCTTCTTTCAGCTGCAGGCTTTCTGCACGGCGCATGGGGCGATTATTGCTTAACGCAAACGCATCCATTTTCTCATTAAGAACCGCCTGAACAATGCTGCTTGGTAGCAGGCGAACCTCTTTTCCAGCCACCATTAAGTGGCAACCATGCAGGCTATAGACTCGTCCTTGTTCTTCCTGAACAGGTGCTACGAACCCCTGAGACTGACGGGCATGCGGTGGGCATGGTTTTAAGCGCCACTCTTCCAGTGCCGCTGCAATGTCTTCCGTGCTTTGGGCAAACGGTGTATTGAATTGATAAATCACTAGGTTGTTAAACCACATAAAAAACTCCTTCAGAATGGAATGTCATCATGCAAATCCTGCATCACCGCAGATTGGTTATCAGCCTTTGCTGGGCTTTGTGCGGGAGGTAAGACATTGATTGGCATGCCTGCTTCATCCTGCCGGCTATCAAGCATCTGCATGTTATTGGCAACAATCTCCGTGGTGTAGCGGTCTAACCCCTGTGGGTCTTGCCATTTGCGAGTGCGCATACTGCCTTCGACATACAGCTTTGACCCTTTTTTTACATACTGACCCACAATGTCTGCAAGCTGCTTGAAAAATACAATACGATGCCACTCGGTTTTTTCCTGCGCCTCCCCAGTTTGCTTGTCCTTCCAGCGCTCACTGGTTGCCAGCGACAAGGTGACAATGCTGTTGCCCTCCGTGCTTTGCCGAAGTTCGGGCGCAAGACCTACATTACCCACCAAAATAACCTTGTTAACACCTCTTGTCATTGCTCAATCTCCTTGGCTATTGAAAGCCTTTTGGATGTTCCATTTACTATCAACACGCGCTTTATCCTGGCTGCCGCATCGGCTAGCGCCGATTTGCCTGCTCTCTGGTTGTTTGCTTCCTAAAAAGACAGGAAACAAATAACCAGAGAGCCCTAGAAGCCAGACTGCTAAATCCCCGAGCACGTCCGGTCAGACGAGTTAGTATAACATCGGCAATGGCTTAAGCGTGGGTGATAGCCTGGTTGGTTTTTTAATGTAACGATTCTCATAACCTTCGATATCAGCCACTTGAGATGCCCATTGTTTTTCCCAGGCATCCGGTGGGAAGCGTTGGCTCCATACTTCAAATAACTGCTTTTGGGCAGGCGATAGCTTTATATTGTATTGGTCAGACATAAACAAATTAGCACGAGCGACAAGTCCTTTAATGCGGTCATCCGGTTCCACTTGGCGCAGTCTTCTGTCTACTTTAAAAGAGCAGCCAAAAAAATCGGCTTTACCTGCAAGTTCTGCATAACGATAGTTAGAGCGAGCTTGATTAACAAGTCCTTCAGCTGGCCACAAATTATAGAGCTCTGCTTCAGCTTGCTTAAAATTGTTATCTATTTTTTCGCAACATTTTCGTCCTTTATAAGGCTTACCTTTGTTGCGGCACAACGTTTCTCGCCAACATTTAAATTGCCTGCCAAAATTTTCAGCAGGCATCATGTGCTCCCACTCCATATGAGCTGCACGTTTTTTATGTTGGGCGGTCTCCATATGACAACCAGCCAAATCAATCTGGCGTTGTTTATTGTAAGCGCATCCACAGTAGAGCGTTTGGCGGTGAGCGTCAAAAATCACAGCAGCGTCTCGTTTGGCTTGTTGAAAGTTATGAGGAGGCTCTGGGAAAGAGGGGAGAGCCACCAAAAGCCACGTAGATAACATAGCAAGGCGAATACGTCGTGATGTTATCAAAAGTCAATTTCCTAACTAAAAAGTATTAAGTGATTGGGACGCACCTTTCTCCAAAAGAACCTATAAACGATGGTCGCGCTA
>JBDNGR010000361.1:0-1001 GCA_041689165.1 Coxiellaceae bacterium | reverse complement strand
TCAATACAGTAGAGCTTCGCAGTAGATTACAACTGCCGTTTTTAGGTTTATGCCTCAAGCAATGCTAAAAACTTATAACTCAAATTTTTTTTTGAAAACTAGCACATGAAAAGTTACTCGGTGACCTAAAGCTTCAATGCTCAGTCAACCCATGTTTTTAGCTTAAACTAAACAAAGCTAGAATTAGCCATTTCATGATGATTCACCACTCGTTAGCAAACAGGGATCATTGCTGAATACTGATGCCACCCCCCATTCAAACAATCGTTCAGCGCTACTCTTGTCGTCTACTGTATAAGCCAGAATAGGAAGATTGAAATTCGCCAATCTTTTAACGAGAGTAGGCTCGAGAAAATGATGTGCCAGATTAAGCGAGCTGCAATTCAATTCAGAAAGAGAACTTTCATAATCATCTGACCAGCTACGCACTAAAAAACCAATGGGAATTTGCGCATCCAAGGCTCGTACCGCTCTTAAGTTTGCCTGTGTAAAACTGGAAATCAGTAATCTTTGTCGATTGATCGGCCAATACTGTTGCAAGCTTTGCATCAATTTTTCAGCTAATAATTCCGCCATCGGCGCTGCCACTTTCAATTCCAGATTCAGCGATAAGTTAAGCGCCGCTGCACAGCTTAACCATTCATCTAAAGTCGGCACTTTTTCATTCGCGAATTGCGGCGCAAACCAAGTTCCGGCGTCCAAGCGACGCACTTGTTCAAGCGAGGTTTCTGCCAGCGCACCTTTGCCCGAAGTCGTGCGATCCAGCGTGTGGTCATGGAGAATAATTGCATAGCCATCTGCAGTTAAAGCCACATCACACTCGACCCAGGTGGCCGCAAGTTCCGCCGCACGGCGTAAAGCCGCCAAGGTGTTCTCGGGTGCGTAAATACTGGCGCCACGATGCGCAATAAGCCTGGGGAATTGGATCAACGGCAAAATAACATCCTTAGAATAATCAAAGACCGAGCAGATCTTACATCTTCCATTAAAGCTTGTTAATA
>JBDNGR010000360.1:0-1801 GCA_041689165.1 Coxiellaceae bacterium | reverse complement strand
TGTGGTGATTGAGCGCATTGCTTCTCAGATCAAAATTGATGACCCTCAAAATTGCATATTAATTTACCAAGAAAGCAAACAGCGTTGGCGCCATACAGTTGAAATTCGATCACGTTATGGTTATGTTGAGTTCGCAGAAAAAGGTAGTCGTTTTCGTCTTGGGCGTATATTATGTGCGTTATGTTGGACTGGCACTGACAGACCCGGCGTGCTTTTTGATCATGCGGTGTGTTGGTTATCCACAAACAAAATATTACTACCTGGAATTACCATTTTGGAACGGTTTGTTGCTGAAATTCGTTCTAGAATGGAAGATCGCTTATGGCGAATGTTGATTAAAAATCTAACTGATTCACAGCAAGAAAAGTTGACTGATCTCTTGGCCATAGATGATGATGCACATCAGTCATTACTTGATAAACTACGTAAGGGACCGGTTAGCGTTAGTAGCGCGTCTCTTGTGCAGGCACTAAAACGAGTTGAGTCTGCGCGTGCTATTAGTGTCGAACTACCTCTGTCACGCATACCAGCCAGTCGAATCGCAGTGCTTGCACGTTTTGCTAATACGGCAAAAATCACGGCTATCAATCGGTTACCATTTGAACGAAAAATGGCAACGCTTGTTGCGTTTGCCCATCATTTCGAATCAAATGCCCAAGATGACTCGTTAGATGTACTTAGCATGGTATTGCGCGATTTATTCTCAAAAGCCAAGCAAGAAAATATAAAAACGCGGTTGCGTACAATCAAAGATCTCGATCAAGCCACAGCTACGTTGGTGGAGGCCTGTCAGTTATTGCTGAATCCTGAATTATCTGATCAAGAAATTCGTCGGACAATTTATACAACAGTAGGCCATGAAACACTCATTTACGCGGTTAAAAATGCTAGCGCGTTAATCAGGCCACGTACCAATGTTTTTTATCAAGAGCTTGAACAAAAAGAAAAAACCGTCCAAAAATTTCTACCCTCATTTCTTCGGGTAATAAAATTAGATGGTAATCAGGCAGGAAAGCCTCTTCTTGATAGTCTTGAATGGTTGAAAGGTAAACAAACGGATGGTCCTCCAATGGATATTGTTGGAAAATCATGGAAGCGTAATGTGATTATTAAAGATGAGTGTAGCATCATCAATCAGCCATCGGACGGGCCACGGCCTACCTATCGTTCCATAAAGAAAGTATTAAATAATCAAGATGGTGTTGTTTTGTATGATAATAAGCTTTTTTACGCGGATCTTATCAATAAAAAAGTCACGGAAATTATCGTTCCAGCGGAAAAGACAGCTGAGGTTGAACAATTCAAGCTATCTATTTTAAACATGAATGATCATCAAAAAAATGCGGATGGTAATGAGCTGGCATTAATTACATCTGTAACGCATCGGGATAACACAAAAACTACGATTGATCGCATGGCCTATACATTTTGCGTTCTTGATAAATTGCAATCGGCACTGAAACGTCGAGACGTGTTTATTAGCCCAAGCTGGCGGTATGCAGATCCACGAGCCAATCTTCATTCTGGCGCAGAATGGGAGGCGATACGTCCCATGATTTGTCGCTCACTAAATTTAACAACTGATCCAAACTCAATCCTTGTGCCCCTTGCGAATGAACTGGATCAAGCATATCGATTGGTTGCAGAAAATATTGATAATAATCCTTATGTTCGATTTGAAATGATCAAAGGTACTGAAGAACTTATTTTAACCCAGTTGGATAAGCTTGATGAACCTCCTTCATTAAAGGCACTGAGAGCGGCTGTTAAAGCAAAACTACCACGCGTTGACTTACCAGAG
>JBDNGR010000359.1:0-1298 GCA_041689165.1 Coxiellaceae bacterium | reverse complement strand
CATTTGGACTTAGTCAAAAAAGCGGACAAGCACTCCTCTAAAGATGTAATCTAGCTTTAAACTTAACCACATAGGTTTAATGAACCTAAATAAGACATAATTGCCATTAAAAGTAATCAAAAAATTTTGATTTTAGATTGATAATATAGCTAATCATATCAAATTTAGATTATCATAATTTGTATAAGTATTAAGGTGATTTCTTTAGTACCTAAGGAGTATTCCTTGACTGAATTATCATTGCTAGAAGCATTGTATATTTCTGAGTCGCGCTACAGGGGGGTGTTTGAATCCGCTTTGGATGGCATTATTCTATTAAATGCTGACACAGCCAAGATTGAAGACGTCAATCCTTTTCTCATCGATATGCTCGGTTATTCATATGAAGAATTTATAGGCAAGAAGATTTGGGAGCTTGGAGCCTTTAAGAATACCGAACTAAGTCAAGACGCATTTGCTAAGCTTCAGCACAAGCGTCCAATCCGATATCATGATCAACCTCTGGTAACCAAAAGCGGAGAGGTCATTTCCGTTGAATTCATCAGTCACCTCTATATTTGTAGTGGTGTTGATGTTATTCAGTGCATTATTCGTGACAATACTAAACTAAATCTTTCAGATTTTGCCTTTGGTGTAAAGGCTCTTCGAGCAGGCGTTGTTAATAAAGTACATGAGGAGCAACTACGCGTTTGTTTTGAACAAACAATTCAGGCCCTTGCTGACACTATTAAAGCGCGCGATGTACACACAGCCGTTCATCAGAGAAGGGTTGCTGACATCAGTTCAGCCATTTCTGCAGCCATTGCTAAAGAACTCGGCTTATCTTTAAGTCGTGTGCGTGGTCTCCATTTGGCCGCAACCGTTCATGACTTAGGCAAAATAAGCATTCCAGTCGAAATATTGACAAAGCCCGGGCGATTGAATGAAGCGGAATATGGCCTAATTAAGCAGCATTCAAATATTGGTTATGAACTTCTGAAAAACATACCTTTCCCATGGCCTATTGCCAAAATTGTCTTACAACATCATGAACGTATTGATGGCTCTGGCTATCCTTTTGGTTTGAAGGGTGATGATATATTGCTTGAATCTAAGATTTTAGGAGTGGCTGATACAGTTGATGCTATGGCTTCACATAGACCCTATCGACCCGCGCTTGGAATTGATGCTGCATTAAATGAAATTAAGGCGCAACGAGGTATTACCTTCGATGCTGAAGTGGTTGATGCTTGTTTACGAGTTTTTTATGACAAAAAGTATGTGCTTGAAGCATAAAGCTGCCATTAAAGAATCAAAAT
>JBDNGR010000358.1:0-2954 GCA_041689165.1 Coxiellaceae bacterium | reverse complement strand
ATGCTGCTTGTACTAAAACCAATATGGAATAGCAAAACTGAAACAGCTACGCGTATAAGGGGGCGTATTGAAAGGGTACTGTCTGCAGCAACTGCAAGGAACTACCGGAAAGGTTCAAACCCAGCAATATGGCGCGGGCATCTTGATACGCTTTTGCCACAGCCTAATAAAATAATAAAGGTTAAACATCATGTCGCACTTCCATTTGAGCGCGTTTCTGATTTTATAGGTGAACTGCGTCACCGTAATGGTGTTTCAGCCCTAGCGCTAGAATTTGCTATCCTAACAACGGCTAGAACTGGTGAGGTAATAGGCGCTAAAGTGCATGAAGTTGAGCAGGGAATTTGGACTATTCCGCCCGAGCGTATGAAGGCGGGGAAGATTCATCGAGTTCCCCTAACCGCAAGAGCCTTGGCAATTTTAAGGGAAGCAAAGTTGCTAGAGCCGAATAGCGCTTATTTGTTTTCAATTAAGGGGAAGCCCATTAGCAACATGGCCATGCTTACGCTGATTAAGAGAATGAAATACCAGATTACAGTTCATGGTTTTCGTTCTACATTTCGCGATTGGGTTTCTGAAGCAACTTCACATTCGTCGGAATTAGCAGAGATGGCACTCGCCCATGCGATTAAAAATAAGGTCGAAGCTGCATATAGGCGGGGTGATTTATTAAAAGCAAGAGCTTCTTTGATGCAAGATTGGGCTGATTATTGTTCTGGAAATTTTGGTAAAGTTATAGAGTTCTCTGTGGCTTAGCTTTAGAAAGGTAATCGTATATGACTAGAAAAAATGAAGGCGGTATTGTTGATGCGATGCGCCAAATTCTTGAAAAAGAAACAAAAGAACAAATAATTGAAAGGCATTTAAGTGAGTTAGGCCTCGCGGGGAGAAAAATGCTTGCTCTGGATGAAAAATCCGAAGAATTGGATGTCACGAAAGAGTCTATTAAAAAGAGAAATGCAGCTGGCGGCTTAGGCAAGGCGAAAAAATATGACGCTAGAAAAGTAATATTTAAGGAGGCCTACGACGCCATGAAGACTGCTAATGGTGGCAATAATCCTAAGTTTAAGCAGTTTTCCAATAAATTAAGTAAGGAGCACCCAAATGAAGACTGGCCTGAAGGCTCAATCAATGACTGGTGGAAAAAGCTAAATAAAGACGAACCAATCTAACTTCTTTTAGCTATTCTAGGGGTCTGCTAGCAGCTCTCTCGCGCTCGATTATCGCTTCGTGTAAAAAGTCACTTCCAGCAAGTTTCTTTTTTTTTTACAACGGTCAAAAGGAGAGAATTATGACTAACAGCGATAATCAATCTGCCCCTCAATTTATCAAGCTTGAGGAAGTCGCCGAACAAGTACGAATGGGTAAATCCACAGTGCTTTCATGGGAAGCTAACAACAAATTCCCTCGAGCAGTAAGATTGTCCATAAATTTACGAGTTTGGCTTAAGTCGGATGTAGATGAATGGATGATGGAGCAGCGAGCGAAAAGTTTAGCTATATTTAACAAAGCACCGGAACTGTTAAATCAACCTTCGTTCATCGCTGAGCATGGGGTAAAATCATGTTTAACGATGATTTAATTTATACCCCAGATCCAATATATCGCGCCTCGTTACCTGAATCGGTTCAGGATGCGATTAAAGGCAATGATTTTTATGACGCTTGTTTCGCTAGTGATAAAAAAGTTTCAATCCCTTTTACTAGGTTCGTTGGCGTTAAAGATGTCAAGGGCGTTGAAGATCAGCTTTACTGGAATGGTTTTGTAAGTCACATGATTGGCAGTGGACACAAGTCTGTTTCTAGCAAAAGTGGCAGTTTGATTGGTGGCTACTGGCTTACAGAAAAAGGCACTCGCTCTAACCAAAATGTTGAGCAGGTTTTTTTGTTCATCTGCGATGTAGACACAAAGCTAAATATGCCACAACCACCGACGATGGACGAAATAAAAGCGTGGTTTCACCCCAAAGCAAGTGGCATCTACGGTTGTAAGGTTTTAGGTTACACAACTTACAACCATTCAGAGCAAAGCCATCGCTACCGTCTAATATTTCCTTTGGCTAGAACGGTCATGCCGTGTGAGTATGCGGCGCTTTGGAAAGGCTTTAATCAAGCTTTAGGCGGCATTCTCGATCCTGCCACAAAAGATATTTCACGGATGCAATATTACCCGATATGCCCAGTAGCCAATCTAAATATTGCTCAGAGTTTTAGCGCTAACGATGCAGGTGATTTGCCGATGGTTAATCCTGAGCCTTTGATAGTAGAAGGACTTTTGAGAGTAGACGGGCTTAAATTGGTGAATTTGAAGTCGTTTCCGAAACAGCAATTAAATCCACTAACTCAATTGTTAGCGTATCCACCAACACCAGAAAACCCAGCTGAAATAGCTAAAATAAATAATGCCCTGAGTTATATTAATGCTGACTGTGACTACCCCACGTATCGTGATGTGGTTTGGGCAATATTGAGTACTGGGTGGAAGGTGGCTGTAAGTATTGCAGAGCAATGGAGTTTGACTGCACCCCATCGATTTGATGAAAAAACATTGCAAGATTTAGTCAATTCCTACAATTGTGCGAAGGGCATTCATTACGGCACTTTAATCTATCATGCGCGTCGTAGTGGGTATCCTAAATGAGCGCCGCCGCATTAAATACTCAGGTGAGTGCGCAGCCCGTTATTACCCCTGTTTCACATATTAGGGCGCTACCTATGCTTCAGCAAGAGTTCGCTATGTTAAAGCTGGGTGGAAATGTTTACATGGTCGAGTGCGCTATGGATGGGGGTGGTAGTTTGAAGGTTTATCTGCCATCTAACCCTACTGAGTCAATTGCCCTTTATAAAAAAGAGGCTGCCAATACCCTAATTAAAAAACGTACCGTGGCGCTTGGGACGGGCGAAAAGCAAAGCACGGTGATAGATCAATGGTGGACCGACCCAAATACCCATCTT
>JBDNGR010000357.1:0-1088 GCA_041689165.1 Coxiellaceae bacterium | reverse complement strand
TCATCAAGAATCAGTACATCATCTTTGTGAAGTTGTGTCATCAATTTGGCATAGCTGCCATCCGCGTGCGACATCGCCATTTCCTCTAAGAATCGTGTTAATAACAAATAGCGAGTCTTAAAGCCTTGGCGAAACGCTTGATTACCCAGAGCACAGGCCAGATAGGTTTTACCGCACCCAGTAGATCCTGTTATTAGCACGTTGTGGTGGTGACGAACGAAATCGCATTTTGCAAGCGCCATCAGCTTGGCTTTTTCTAGCCCACGGTCACTTTGATAATTAATATCTTCAATCGATGCGGCCTGACTAAGCTTAGCACGTCGTTGCAAATTCTGAACGCGATTAGCCTCTTTTTTTAATAATTCACGGTCTAGCAATAGGCTTAGGCGGTCTTCAAAACTTAAGTCAGCATGCTTTGGATGGCTTTGCTGTTCGCGAAAAGCCTCTTGCATGCCGCCCATTTTAAGCTGCCCCATTTGTGCTAATATGTTTTCATTGTTCATTTTTCACTCTCTTATGGTTTTGGTTTAATGGTAATACTGGGAGCCTCTGATATTTTCATGCGCCAAGGCGGGTGCGCTTACCGCTGTGACTTGGTTGGTTAACGCCGACTGGTCAAGGTTATTCTCAAGAATTGATGCGATGCTTTTACTGCTGTAGGCTCCTTGAATCACACCGTAGGAACAAGCCTGCTCTAAGCGAGCTTCACCATATTTTTTTGTTACACTTATGAGTCCCTTGCATGAGCGATAAGCTTGTTCTGGGTGTGGTTTATCATCAAATATTTTTTGCACAACAATCTGTGTGTTGGCACCTATTTGCGAAGCCCATTGGAGGAAGCGCGCCTTTGATTGTTTGTTATGTTGTTGATGTTTTTTTGGCATGTGATGCCCAATCGTTGACTGACCATCAACCACCGCTGAATAGAGATGCAGTGCTATCTGTCCACCCTCAAAATAACATTCGATAGTATGTTGGTTAAACCATATATCAATCAGCTCACCAGAGTATCTATGTGGCACGCTATAGAAGTGGTTATCCAGCATGACATGGTAGTCCATGCCAGCCCTAAACGACTTGTATTTTTT
>JBDNGR010000356.1:0-2990 GCA_041689165.1 Coxiellaceae bacterium | reverse complement strand
TTGCAGACAACCATGAATGGACAGAAGCAATTCGTGACCATTTTTTCCTAGCCGAGGTATAGCAAACAAGAAAATTAGCTTAGTTCCTGACTGATTGAATAACTCGACTATTTTTAGATTAATAACTCGCTTTAAGCTTGCTTCAGGCTAAAGCAATTTCTCTTGTGCGGCTTTACGTCGGTTATAGTAAGAACTCATGGTGTGTCCATAAGCACCCGCATTAGTAATTAAAATAACATCACTTTCTCGAGTAAGCGGCATCAAGCGTGCATGACCCAATACATCCCCAGATTCACAGATGGGCCCCACAATATGCGCCAATTCTGTGCGCGCTTCATGCAAACGTGTGAGATTGACTATTTCGTGGTAAGCACCATAAAGCATGGGACGAATCAAAGAATTCATTCCCGTTTCAAGCCCAATATAATTGACTTCATCTTTGGATTTTAATTGTGTTACTTTTGCCAACAGCACACCCGCTTCCGCCACCAAATATCGACCTGGCTCTAACCATAATTCATATTGCGGATATTGATCTTTAATCAACATCAAAACCTCACCCAGCTGTTTAGTGTCAAGACACGTATCTGCCGGCTTTTCTGGCACGCCCAGACCTCCGCCAATATCTAGATATTTAAGCTTGGGAAATTGCGCGGCTAATTGCGCCAAGAGATTAGCGGTGTCTGACCAATTTTGAATGTCCATCACACCACTGCCTGCATGTGAGTGCAAACCTATGACTTTTACATCATGAGTCTTAATTAATGCATGCAAACGTGGCAGCTGTGAAATTGCAATTCCAAATTTAGATTGTTTACCGGCAGTTTTTACAAACGGGTGATGACCACGACCAATACCTAAATCCAAACGAATAAAAAGTTCTCGACCTTCAAACAACTCAGGCCAATGCTCTAAAGGATGCAAATTATCTAAATTAATATAAACGCCTGCATCTATAGCATGCGCGTATTCCGCCCGACTCGCGAAATTGGGCGTGAATAGAATTCGTGTTTTTTCGATTTTCGGGAAGAGATTATTAATCAGCTCTAGTTCACCGATTGAAACACACTCAAAACCCAGAGCTTGCTCATAAAAACAATTTAACACTTCAGCATTATCATTGGCTTTTATGGCATAGAAAATTCGATTAATCGCTGTTATAGATTTAAGTTTTTGTGCTGATTGAATCATTGTTTGGCGGTCATACACAAATAATGAGCTATCATTTTGTGCTAGCGCTAGTAGTTTGTCCTGTGATTTTTGCCACCATTCTTCACGCAATGGATTAGCTGAAAAATTCTTCTGCCAGCTATCACCAAGATTTTTATTAACAGCATTTCCTTCGAATAGATAAGCATGCATCTCGCGCAGGAGACGCTCACCTTGTGGCTCATCAACCACAAATGTTAAATTAATATCAGTTGTAGCCTGCGTTAAGATATAGATATTTTGTTCTTTAAACAATGAAAACATCGGCGCAAGCTGGTGCAAAATCGCTCTAATATTACGCCCCACCAAACTAATGACCGCGCAATCATTGATCAAGCGTGCATCACAATAAAGCTGTAAGTCTTGCAGCAAGTGATTAATAGTCTCATTTTCGAACACATTCGCGATGCTATCTAATGATACTGTTACGTTATTTTCCGCAGTAGCGATCAAATCCACCGATAAACCATGTTTTTTGAAGCACGTGAATACGTCAGCCAAGAAGCCTGCTTTACGCCACATGTCCGTCGTTTCCATAGCAATTAACTTAATGCCGCGCTTCATGGAAATAGCTTTTACGGTAGATTCTTGCTCAGTATTTGCATCCAAAGTAATGACTGTACCTTCCCATTCTGGATGAGGTGTGCAGCGAATATGCAAAGGAATGCGATGAACGCGTAAAGGATCGATACAATAGGGATGCAAAACTTTAGCGCCAGATAAAGCAATTTCTCGCGCCTCATCAAAGCTCACTTGTTTAATCAAACGCGCTGCTGGCACCCAACGTGGATTGCTAGTGTAGATGCCTGGGACATCAGTCCAAATCTCACAACGTAAAGCGCCTATTTTCGCGGCAATATAAGCGGCTGAAGTATCGGAGCCGCCGCGTCCTAATAAAACTGTTCTGCCCTGGGAGTTTTGCGCAATAAAACCTTGGGTCACAATCACTTCAGCATTAAGTGCACTGGCAAGCTCAACTAGTTCTGGTTGATATTGATAATCACAAACAGCCGATAAAATATTTTGTGATTCAGTTGGATTGGGATTGTCGGCGGTATTTAACCAAGCTCGCACATCTTGCCACACAGCATTGAGTCCCTGCGTTGCTAAAAATGCCGCTCCCAAACGCGTGGAAAATAATTCACCAAAGGCCATTACTTGGGCTTGAATCATAGGAGTAATTTCGTGTGTTAAAGCTACCCCATGAATTAAGCGCGTTAAATAATCAAAATCAGCTTGGAGGGTATCGGGATCAACCCCCAGCTCATGAGCAAAATTGGTATGCCGCTCTTTAATTGAATTTAAAACATCTTCATATGAAGCATCTAGAACTGCTTCATTGACCAGCAAATGCAAACGGTCAGAGATACCCGAAAGCGCTGAACAAACAACTATAGGGCAAAAACCTTCAGCTAATACCAGCCGTACTTGCGCGGCTATCGTCAACCAATATTCTTCTTTTGAAACGCTGGTGCCACCAAACTTTAATACAACGAAGGGGCTAGCTGAAGATGCGGACATTATTTTTCCAATTATGGTTTCTTAACAGATGATTAAGTATTAAGAGGTATGGCACCTCTGCGCTAATATATCACAGCCTCTTATGTTGTCATCGTCCAGCCGGCTCGCGGTTGATTCTTAGTAATAATGCCATCGGCGCTGAAGGGGCTAAAGCACTAGCACTGGCCCTGCAAAGCGGTCATTGTCCAGCCGGCTTGCAGTTGAATCTTGCTTGGAATGACATCGGCGATGAAGGCGCTGAAGCATTAATTCAAGCCTTG
>JBDNGR010000355.1:0-1241 GCA_041689165.1 Coxiellaceae bacterium | reverse complement strand
TGGTCTAAAGCTAGTGACTTGCTTATGCAGGCGTCAACTCAAGAGTTTGAATATTCTAATTGTTTAGATTGCCACTCGCTATTTATGTCTTTAAGGCCTGAAGAGAAAGATGTTGCATATTATTACTCAACAAATTATCACCCTTACCAAGCCAGCTTAATACCCATCAATGGCAAAAAGACATTAACGCCTAAATTTTTGCGGAGTGTTAAAAGGTATTTATATCAACCCATTTTAAGAAGGCTACTAACCGCCAATGTCCAAAGCCATTATGATGGTCTCCCATCGAAGTCAGTTTTTATAGACTTTGGTTGTGGTGCTGGAAAAACATTAGACGTGATGAAAGCAAAGGGTCATGAAACTATAGGCGTTGATTTTTCACCAGTAGCCATTAAAGCCGTCAAAGAAAGAGGACATAAAAGTTATCTTGTTAGTGATTTCTGGGATAATTTTCCAGAGGGAGCCGCTGATTTTGTGAGAATGAATCATGTGGTTGAACATCTATATCACCCACATAATGTATTAATGTCGATATCTACTAAAATGAGAACTGGTGCGTGTTTGCATATAGCTGTGCCTAATCCTAACGGCTTGTCTGCTATGATCTTTAAAAGAAATTGGCATGGTTTAGATTGTCCGAGACATGTAATTTTATATCCCTCGAGCCTACTTTTAAATGTGCTCAAAAAAGAAGGGTTTGACAGGTTTGAAGTTAAGCAGGAATCAATTACTAAAGATCTTGTAAGAAGTATTGGCTACTTGTTGGCTTCAAAAAAAATATATCCACTAGAGAAAGTGAATAACTTAATGAATAATAAATTCTTTTCAGCAATTTTGCTTGTTCCAATATTAATTTGTTCTTGCGCAGGTTTTGGCGATAGATACCATATTATTGCCTACAAAAAATGAAACAAAAAAAAATATTTTGGAAAGTTAATGCTGCAAGATTATCTGTCGCAAGTATTCGCTATCGCTGTTTAATTCCAGCCATAGGTTTGCGTAATTTTGGTTATCAATCTAATGTGTTGCAGGGTAAAGAGACGATTGATTACTTTGATGATGTTCAAGTGCTGATTTTCGTAAAGACCTACTCTCTTCATGATTTTTCTTTAGCAAAAAAAGCAAAAGGTAAAAATGTACCAATCATTTTAGACTTATGCGACAACATTTTTGTTGATAAATATACATCAAGCAGCGCTGTAAATACATTTATTAAACTGGCTAAGATAGCTGATGCTATT
>JBDNGR010000354.1:0-2074 GCA_041689165.1 Coxiellaceae bacterium | reverse complement strand
GGGTTAAATTACAGGAATGGGGCAAATGCGAATCGCACCACCCATTTTCGCCATTAATTTAACCACTTAGATCTAAATCTAAAAAATTATCTACAAAAAAAACAAGCTTATTTACACTTAAAAACAACCAAGACACCATGTCACATAAGGGTATTATTGCAAAAACACCTAATCAAATCTAATCGCATAAATCTAAGGTCTGATTAATGATAGAGCTCCTCGTAAAACTAATCGTATAATAATCATTATGCGCTCAGTTGGCTATCAACCCATCGTATAATTGGTTTTGTTGTGATATATTATCCTATCAAAATCTAATCGTATAATTATAAATGACCAAAAACGCTTATATTGAAAGCTACATTACCTATCAAAAATCGACTGATAAATCACCTGCAACGTTGGCGAGTTATCAAAGCGATTTAATCCAATTCGCCATTTGGTTTGAATCAATCAATGGCGTAGAAATGAAATTGATTAACATCACGCCAACCGATGCGCGCCAGTACAAACAATATTTGATTGATTCGGATCTCAGACCGCCCACAATCAACCGTCGATTGCTGTCATTGAAATATTTTTTAGAATGGGGATGGGATACGAAAAAAATAAAATATCGGTTTCCATTGCCAAAGACGGTTAAACATTCACAGTCAATCCCTAAATGGCTCACCCGAACACAGCAAAATCAATTGCTTCGTCACGTAGAGCAGTATGGCAGTAAAAGGGATACTGCTATTGTGAAAATATTGTTGAATACAGGCCTACGTGTTAGCGAATTATGTGACATGAAGTGGGCGCATGTCATCATGAGTGAGCGTAAAGGCAAGTTGTTGGTTAATGCTGGCAAAGGGTGCAAGTATCGTGAGATCCCCTTGAATAAGGATGCTCGCCTTGCTTTATATAATTTGGATTATACAATACACGCCGGTAGTGACGTTTCTATCTTTAAAGGACAGAGGGGAACGCTTAGCCCCCGTGGTGTGCAGTTGATGCTAAACCGGTTGCGTATTCCTGATGAGCTGGGTGTTATCTCACCTCACCAGTTTAGGCATACTTTTTGTAAAAATCTGGTGGATGCGGGCATCAGCTTGGAAAAAGTGGCCTCGTTAGCTGGGCATGAACGATTAGACACAACAAAATTATACTGCCAGCCATCATTTGCTGATCTAAGCGATGCCGTTGAAAAAATTGGAGAAATTGATTAATGCGTTTGATGGATGTACTACCCGATAAAGAGGCCAAGCGTTTTAGCCAACCGCCAGCATTTAGTGGGGATGATCGAAAAAGTCATTTTAAAATAGATGAGTCCATTCGTAAAGCCATTGAAAACGCTACACAAACGGATAGTAAAATCGGTTTGCTGCTTCAATACGGCTATTTTAAAGCCAGCGGGAAATTTTTCACGAGCAAATCTTTTAAATCAGCTGATATCAAATTTGTATCAAAAATATTAGATGTTACAGCTCCAGCAGATTTTCTGGAAAAATACATTGATAGGACACGTCAAAACCATCGATTATTAATCCTTGACGTTTGTGGTCACGTTGATTTCGGAAGCGCCGTTCAATTTTTTGATGAAGCAGTTGGTGATATGGTTGATAAACAGATGCATCCACGCAAGCTGTTTTGTATCCTTGTTGATCAGCTGCGACAAAAAAAGATTGAAGTGCCAAGCTACGATCGTATTACCAGAACAATTACAGAAAAATTTCATGGCTTTGAAAAAACCATTTTACAAACACTGGCTGAAAATATCACCCCTGCACAGCAAGAGGCGCTCGATCAGCTGATTGCAACACCGGTGAATCATTACGAACGATCGCTACTGACGCGACTAAAAATAATTACAGAATCATTGGAACCCGGAAAAATAAAAAAAGGAATACGCAATTTTCTTATCATTAAAAAAATTCACGACGAGATAACCCCACTTATTGAAAAGTTAGCATTATCAACAGAGGCAATCAAATACTATGCCCAGTGGGTAATCAAGGCTAAAACAACGCAGATTTCAGAAATGACTGAGCCGCACAAGCAGAATTTATACTTGATGGCCTTTATTGATCACTGC
>JBDNGR010000353.1:0-1872 GCA_041689165.1 Coxiellaceae bacterium | reverse complement strand
CTCTGAGTCACGGTGTTTGTCAAGAGAGTTGTCGCGTCTAATTTCAAAACTGCCGCGCTTTGCTTGCCACCCTGATATTTGGCCTATTTCCTAAAAAGACAGAAAATAGGTCAAAAATCAGGGTCAATATAACTCAATGAATTATAGATTCACTCCCTCCATCATTTTGTTTTTTCTTGGGATTTAATGTGGCAACTTTACGTACAACCCAATCCCTTGTTTCCCCGGACCATCGCTCCGGATATTGTGCTTTGGCTAATTCATAGACCACCTGCCTTTTGGCTCTGATAGCCATATCTTCGCCAGTATGACGCTGATGTGGGGTTACAAACTTCAAGGCACTATGTAAATGCTTTGTGTTATACCAAGTGACCAAGCCCTCTGCCCATGTTCTTGCGTCAAGAACAGTAGTAAATCTTCCAGTCCGAGGGAAGGAGTTATGGTATTTCGCAGTTTTAAATAACGACTCTGAATAAGGATTATCATCGCTTACAGAGGGTCTACTAAACGATGGAATAACACCTAATTCCTGAAGCATGGTGAGCATGGTTATGCCTTTCATGGGCGCACCATTATCAGAATGCAATACCAGTTGATTGGGAGATATCTTCTCGTCCAGACAAGCTTGTTTCATCAGTGCTGATGCATGCTCAGAAGATTCAGATTCATGAATACTCCACCCTACAATTTTACGACTATAAATATCCATAATAAAATACAGATAAAAATAGCTCCCTCGCACCTCGCTGGGAAGATAGCTTATATCCCAAGACCATACCTGGTTTGGGGTATGGGCTTCATGCGGCTCCGGGCGCTTGTGCTTCCTCGGTTTATAGGATTTACGGTGCGTTAGCTGACCTTCTGCACGCAAGATCCGGTAAAATGTTGATTCAGAGGCTATATAGCGCCCATCGTCTGCTAGCAGTGGAACTATCTGCGAAACAGGCAGGTCTTGGTATAGGACGCTATTCGCAGTAGTTAACACCATATTCCTTTGTTCCTCAGTAAGCTTATTAATAGGCACTCTTGCAGTTCCCGCTCGTTTGTCGATTAGCCCTTCTGCTTTTTCCCAGCGCTCCAAGGTCCGAATCGCTACCCCCAAAACTTCACAAGACTTCTGTCGACGTGCTCCTGATCTCGACGCTTCCTTGATGAGGGCTATGGCCTGGCCTCGCTCTACAGTAGAAATTAATCGTCCTCGCCGTCCCCCCAAATTTGGGCTGCCTTTTTTTTTAGTATGAGAAGCGCCATTGTTTCCGCCAGAACCTTATCTTTGAGCATAATAGTTTTTTTTAGCTCTTTCACTTCTGTCTGTAATGCTTTTATTTCAAAGCTTGGTTGTTGCTTGGATGAGGGAGGGCTATTCGTCATAAACTCTGTTTCCCATTGGGCTAATTGATGAGGATAGAGGCCGTGCTGACGGCAGTAAGCCCCAACCATAACATCCGTTTCTCCAAAGGTCGCTTTTAAATGCTTATAGCGTTCTCCCGATTCAATTAAACAACCAACCGTCTTGTCCCTGCTTTTGGTAGAAGACCTGCGTTTATTTAACCAATGGCCTAGTGTGCCCAGCGCAATATTATTCTCTTTCGCCACCTGCGCTAGTGTTTGTGTGCCACGGTTTAACGCCTTACGAATGATTGCTTCTTTTGCTGTTTCTTCTATCACTTGTCATTTCCTCGTGCCCCCATGATTTATGAGTAGAGGCGACAACTATCCTGACACAGGGGGTAAGCGGTGGGCGAAGTTTTCTCCGATTTGTTCACATCAAGTATCAATGCAGTCAACAATGTTTTGACGTTAACACCCTCTCTATCTGAGCTGTATGAATAACTGACAATGCATTTGCCGTCTTTTTTTAAGTCATACATT
>JBDNGR010000352.1:0-2775 GCA_041689165.1 Coxiellaceae bacterium | reverse complement strand
CAGCTTGCGAGCAGTGGCCCGATGAGGATTGAGCAAAAGCGAAGGAATAGTGGGGCTCGTTCGAGCTTTTGTGATTGAGGAAGCGGGCTGATGCGACGTCAAGATGCAAGTTACAGCTCGCATCTTGGGGTGCGATGGGTATAGTTGCCACTAATGCTAACTGGGGTAGAAGAATTAGTGCTAGCCAATTAAGGGCTTTTGCAGATTGCAAAAGCTTTGTTGATGTCATTGAGCTTGATGACAGAAGCTCACTAACTAAAGTTAATACTGTTTTTGTTACAGGTTTGCAAGCTTACTTTCTAAAAAAAGGTGAGACAGTCACACCGGAAGACATTCATATCAAAGGCAGGCTTGATGCTCAACTCGCGAAGATCGAAGCACGACAGGCGTTAACAGCTGAACTTACAGCTTAGCTTAGCAAGAGAGAGACTGGCAGTGAATATTACCACTGGGGAATTGGTCAATTATTTAATTTGGTAATTCCAAGAACAGAAAAATTGGCTGCAGCACAAGCCTGATTAGAAGCTGTGCAATCACGCAGCGGAACTACTACTTTTCCTACACATGTGCGAGCATTAGGTCAAGGAGAGTTAGGCGCTTATTATTCACGATATTTGAAGCTCTGCGCTCGCCCAGCCCCTGATGCTGCATCCCCAGTATTACGTCGCCATTGATAACTAAGCTTTACCTGTTTAAGCTAGATACTGACTAATTATTTTTTGGTGAGTTGTTGCAAGGTTTTAAACGAGCATTATAGAGCAAAGAGAAAGTGCCAGAAGCATTAAAATTAAAAATTGTCTTATGTGGAATGCCTAAAATAGGTAAAACTATTTGTTTTAATACTTATCGTTTTCAAAACGAGATTACTTCTTCTCCACACAGTTATAGACCTACTATAGGTGCAGATTACGGTTCAAAAAGATTCAACGATCGAGTTGAGTTGGAGCTCCGGGATACTGGCGGCACGGGAACTATCAAGCTGATAATAGCAAATTTTGCTAGAGGAGCTGATCTAGTCTATGTCTTCTGTGATTTGAACGATGCTGAGGGTTTAAATAAAGTACTCAAGAGTTTTAAACCAGCAGATTTTATGTCATACATAAACAAGGGTGTGACTGAGTTTATTCTGGTGGGCGTGACAACCAATGCAGCAGTAGAGCCTCGTATTAGTGCTGATGCATTAAATCGCTGCAAGCTAAGAGTGGGTTTTAATAAGGTGGTTGAGTTGGCTAACCCCGGCTCATTAGTACAAGTAAACGCCCTATTCCAAACAACCATTGATGCACATTTAACAACAACTCCTGAGACTAGAGCGCAAGCACTGAAGATAGAAACTTTGCTCAGTGAAGTATTGAGTTATAGCGCAAAAAGAGCAGCTAATCCGAGTAATTATTATCTTAGCTTGAGCTGGTTGTTTGGTGGCATATCGCGAGAGGCAAAACTTGCCGCGGTTAATGCTTTGCAAACCGCCATTGTGGGCGGTAGAAAATTGACCGACTCTGAATTCAGTATGCATCATACAGCCCTAGCTCAGGGAGAGTTGGGTCGTTTATATCATCGCTATTTGGCGCTATCTGAAAGTGCGCTTAGTGTTGCTGCACGGCGTAAATTAGTACCGTCTGGTGCAGGCGAGGGATCAGCTTTGGCCCCTTAATTTCAAAGACAGAAGACCGCTTTGCCTATACAATCCGAGCCCATGCAAAACTGGTCTCCTGATTCCTGGAAAACTTATCCCAACGCGCAAGCAATTGAATATGCTGATGAGCAGCTTTTGGCCACGGTTTTAGACTCTTTGGCCAAATCAGCCCCTTTAGTAGAGGTGGCAAAGATTCGTGTGCTGTCTATTGCTTTAGCTGATGTACAGGATCAGACCGCTTTTATCTTACAAGCTGGTGAATGCGCAGAACGATTTAGCGATGCCTACCCTGCTCGTGTTCAAGCGCAAGCTAATTTATTGAATGAATTAAGTACGTTATTAGCGCAGCAATTGCAAAAACCCATTATCACCGTTGGCAGAATCGCAGGCCAGTATGCGAAACCGCGAACGGCTCATATTGAAACTTGTGGTGGAATGAGTTTGCCAAATTACCGTGGCGATTTAATTAATGCTTTTGAATTTGATGCGTCATCACGCGCCCCAGATCCGCAACGTTTACGCATGGCTTATGAGGCAACGCGCCAAAGTTTAAGTATTTTAAAAAAAATGGCATTACCTCTTTACACAAGCCATGAAGTTTTACATTTGCCTTACGAACAGAGTTTAACGCGCGACAAAAATGAGCAAGTTTATAATCTGGGCACCCATTTCCCTTGGGTTGGGGTGCGTACCGCGCACCTTGATTCAGCGCATATTGAATATGCCAGTGGGTTAGCAAATCCTATCGCTTTAAAAATTGATGCTCGTATCAAAGCCGATGAATTAAAAGCTTTATTGATCAAGCTTAATCCACAACGCGTGCCTGGTCGACTTAGCTTGATTCATCGCTTAGGTGCGAATCATATTGCACAAGAACTTCCTATTTTAATTGAAGCGGCGCAAGAAACGGATATTCCCGTGTTATGGATGTGCGATCCTATGCACGCCAATACGCAGCGTAATGCTCGAGGTCATAAAATACGTTTGCTAAGTGCGATTCGTGACGAATTGCAGCAAGCACTCGAAATTCATCAAGACTTAAAAAGCTATTTAGGCGGTGTTCATTTAGAGTTAAGCAGTGATCCTATTAATGAGTGTTCTGAGCAGACCGATGACATAACAGAGTCGACTTATATTGT
>JBDNGR010000351.1:0-3951 GCA_041689165.1 Coxiellaceae bacterium | reverse complement strand
TGATCTTCCCCTGCAAAAGTGGACGGCATAGCTATTACTTCAATAAGTCGCCCAGTCCACCGAGGTCGCCGCCGCCTAAAAGTTTACCCATGCCCATCATTTTTTCTTGGGTGCGTTTCTCAACTTGGCTAGTGGCATTGTTGATAGCGGCAGCGATTAAGTCTTGCAATACCTCAACGGATTCTTTGGTAAATTCAGGGTCAATAGTAACAGAGCGCACTTGGTATTTACCATTCATTACAATGCGTACAGCGCCAGCACCAGCTTCACCGCTGATTTCCATCTGCGCTAGTTCAGCTTGTTGCTGTTGCATCATTTCCTGCATTTTCTTGGCATTTTTCATTAGGTTGATCATATCGAACGCGCCCATATCAAACTCCTCTTTAAGTTAATTAATTTCAATGACGACTCGTGAACTTAAGGCATGACTTAAAGTTCCACCATCCAAGTATTCCAGTTCGCCGCCGATTGGCACGCCATGAGCAATGCGTGAACACTTAATTTTTTTATCACCTAGATGGCTAACAATATAATGTGCGGTAGTTTCACCTTCGACCGTGGGGTTAGTTGCTAAAATAAGCTCGTTAATTTCACCTGATTCGAGACGAATTAATAATTCACTGATACCGATATCAGCGGGGCCAATGCCATCAAGTGGTGATAGATGGCCTTGCAACACGAAGTAAAGTCCACCGTAAGTATTAGAATTCTCAATAGCTGCGACATCAGCAGGGCTTTCTACCACACACAACAAGCTACGATTACGTCGTGTGCTGCTGCAAAGCTCACATAAGTTTTGCTCGGTATAAATACGGCAATCCGCACAATAACCGACTTTTTCTAGTGCTTCTTGTAGGCTCTTAGCCAGATGGGCTCCCTTGGGTTTGCCCATTTCTGAAAGTAACTGAAATGCCATGCGTTGCGCCGACTTAGGTCCTATTCCCGGCAAGCAACGAAAAGCATCAATCAATTGTTTGATCAGTGGGCTAAACACGAGAGTTGTTATCCTTTATTTGGAGTCTGAATCGTCGGATAAGTTTTTAATATCATCTGGGATATTCATGCCTTGCAAAAGTGCTAAAGTTTTATTTTGCGTGGTTTTTTGAATTTCTTCACTTAAGTTTTTCCAAGCTTCACGCACACGCCATTTAAATTCTTTGATGCCGCCGATTAAAGCTTTTTCATCGAATTCAATATCTTCAAATGTATAGGTAGCCGTCATAGTAATTTTTACCGTTTTATCATGTGACTCCCCCGTCAATTTAATATCAGCTAAATTAGCATAAGTGTCTTGCATTTGTGATTGCATGTTCATAATGCTGTTTTTGATATCGGCTAACAAATCATCATCGGGCATTTTCTCTCTCCTCAGTTAAGATTCATTCGGCATAATGCTTTCTTTTACTAGAGTACCATTAAAAGCTTCTAGCATGGCTTGTACATTCTGATTAGTATGAATAGCTTGTTCTGCGGCGCTTTGTCGAGCTTTGTTATCTGATTCTTTTAAAGCAGAGGGTGTGGCTTCGAGCTCAGTAGTGGCAAGATCGATACTAACACCCATCGGGCGATTAAAATAAGTATTCAGAGCCTCGGCAATGCGCTGATTGTGTTTTGGATTGCGTAAAAGTGCATGTTTAGGGTCAAGTAGCAGCTCTAGTTGAGTGTCGCTCAACGATTTTATAACACAATGTTGCGCCAATGCTAAGGTCGGACCCTTAAGTCTGAGCTCAGCAAGTAGTGAGACCCAATTAGAAAGAGCTACATTTTTTTTTGTAGCAGGCTTGGTTGCTGCAGGTGTAGATGAAGTCGAGGGTGTTGCGGTGTTGCGGTGTGCGACAGGTGTTTTCGGATTTGCAGCCGACTCTGTAGCTGGCTTGATCGCCTCTGTAGAAGTGGGTTCAAAGGCCAGCATTCTGAGTAAGCACATTTCAAAACCAGTGCGTGGTGTGGGCGCAAGCGCTAAATCATTTTGTCCAAGCAAAGCTATTTGATAATAAAGTTGTAATTCATTGGCGCTGAATTGTTTAACATAATCGTGTAAGCGCGCATCAGCTTCTGCGTAATTCGGAATAAAGTTTAAAATAGCCAAATGGTGTAAGAGTTGTAATAACTCACCCAGTGCTCGTTTAAAGTCAGTGCCTAATTCTGCGAGCGCTTTGACATGATTCAGTAATGAATTAGCATCGCGTTGCGCTAAGGCTTCTAACAAACCATACAGATGTTGATCATCAATGGCGCCGAGCATTTGCTTAACATCTTGAGTTTTAACAACTCCATTACCATAGGCGATAGCTTGATCTAATAAACTTAAAGCATCGCGCATACTGCCGTCCCCGGCTTTTGCGACTAAGGCCGTAGCTTTCTCTTCAAACTCGAGACCTTCTTGCTTTAAAATATTTTGCAAATGATTGCTGATGTATTCTTGTGACATCGGCAACAAATGAAATTGCAAGCAGCGAGATAAAATAGTCGCCGGCAAACGTTGCGGATCGGTGGTGGCTAAGAGAAACTTAACATGTGCGGGTGGTTCTTCTAGCGTTTTTAATAAAGCATTAAAGCTATGCCCCGACAGCATATGTACTTCGTCGATAAGATAAACTTTATAGCGGCCCTTAGTGGGGAGATATTGTACGTTATCCAGTAATTCGCGCGTGTCTTCTACTTTAGTGCGTGAGGCCGCGTCCACTTCAATTAAATCAACAAAACGACCACTGTCGATTTCTTGGCAGGAACTACATTGACCACAAGCCTCAGCACTGACTTTAGCTTCGCAATTGAGTGATTTGGCGAGAATGCGTGCGATAGTAGTTTTGCCCACACCGCGCGTGCCGGTAAAAAGATAAGCATGGTGCAGATAATTTTGGTTAAGGGCGTTAGTGAGCGCTTTCACCACATGTTCTTGACTGACTACATCGCTGAATTTTTGCGGGCGCCATTTTCGGGCTAGGGCTTGATGGGCCATCAATCGACTTCCTGTTATTTCATAGTCAGGGGGGAATATACCATTCGCGCGAGGAGGGGAAAAGCTTAAAAAAAGTGGCAACTTACCAGCCACATCGCGGCACCCAAACGGCTTATTACCGTTGCTTCCTTCCGGACCTGGCGGGGTTCATAAGTGTTCGCTGCGCGAGGACCGATAAGTCGCCAACACGGGGTAAACATTAGGGACCGGCAGTATAGAGAGCTTCGGCTTAAATGGCAATTCGATTGAGAGTGGGGCCTGTATCTATCTTAAACCTTGAATAATCGGCTATTTGCATAGAGTTAAGTGTGAGAGGAATCGAAGTGTATGACGCTGGTAGAGAGTCTAAAGCCAAAATCGCGGCATGCCTAACGGCAAAGTCTCAACAAGCCTCGCCTGCTTGAGTCATGAACAACTTAAGCAAATTTTAGTAGCTAGTAAACCAATGCATGAAGGTATCGGTGGTAAGTCTGCTTTAATTTCTATAGATGACATACCCGTATTTGTTAAAAAAATACCACTGATTTATCTTGAGCAGTTAGCTCAGAATTTCATGTCGACAGCGAATCTTTTTAATCTACCACTTGGCTATCAATATGGTATTGGTTCTGCTGGCTTTGGAGCATGGCGTGAGCTTGCAACTCATGTCATGACAACCAACTGGGTGATCACAGCTAAATGTGCCAATTTCCCTATCATGTATCATTGGCGCATTTTGCCAAGTCACCCAGGTGATATCAATATCAACTATTGGGGTAACATCGAAAAATACTGCCAGTACTGGGAAAATTCCGCCAGCATTCGTAAACGTGTTGAAGATCTTAATAAAGCATCAGCGCATATCGCTTTATTTCTTGAATATGTTCCACAGAATTTGCATGAATCGCTGAGTACTCAAATTGTTGAAGCTGGTGATAGCGCTGAAGCCGCAGTTGTATTTGTAGATGAAAATCTTAAAGCCACAAATAGTCATATGAAGACGCAGGGCT
>JBDNGR010000350.1:0-2428 GCA_041689165.1 Coxiellaceae bacterium | reverse complement strand
GCATTGATCGCATTCACTAGCGATAAATCAAAACCTATTTGATAACGCGCACCCACAGCATTTTGATTGACACGTTGATTAATCGCACCGGAGTCAAACTGAAAAGGTAAAACTTCGCTCAAACGCTCAACAGTGACTTTAAACAAGTTGTTCGAGCCTATTAACAATCCTGCCGTGGCATTGACGCGATATAAGTCAGCACCATACTGAACTAGTACAGAGGCCGCCCAGTTATCAGTGAATTGCTTGTTGTATTGGCCATCTAAGACCACACCCGTACCCTGTAGGTATTCAAGGCCGATATTGATGGGCAAATCAAGGCCCAATTGCTTTGAGTCCAAACGAGTTGGGATCGAAGCATTGGCAGCTTGATTATCTCGGCCCATCGGAATCGACGTAAACGCATCTAGGCTAGTAGTACTAGGAACCTGCGTGATGCTTGCATAACCCAAGATGCTCACTAGCATCAGGCTTAGCAGAAACATTAAACTAACAATAGCTTTAGTTAAATTGAAGAACCCTCTCTTCATTCACATCCCTATAACATTTAAGTTGTCATTCTAGTGGCTATGCCACAAAAAATTCACAACATCTCAAAGACAATAGTCAGACTATTGAATAATTAGTGTTGTGAAGTTTTTAACTGATTCTTTGCTTTTACAGCTTAGCGATGAGTTTAGAACCGAACTCGAGACCCAAACTCAATAAATAAGAAATTGTTTATACCTTTATTTGGCAAAATGAGAAAGTAATTTATTAAACAATGCTCATCAATGTGTTCAAGGCTCTTGACAGTAGACATAGGCCAACCAATACAGTCAAAGCCGGGACTTAAATAGCAAAAAGCCAGTCTCTGACTGGCTTTTTAAGAAACTAGTGACGATTATTTGCAACCCGTACTCGTAACGGCAACCTCTCCAGTCGCAGCGGTATAAACCACATTACAATCCGGCATAGCAGTAGCGAAATTATAAGTAGCCATACCCTTTGCATATGATGCTGCAAAATCACCGGGAACTTTGACCACAGCACCAATACCCGCTTCTGTTGCAGCAGGACGACCTGTGCCCGCAATAACGGCGACACTTTTGCCCTTCATCATTACAGTAATAGCTGTATTATTGCTTTTACTATGATCATCTGCGTATTGGGCTTGTACTAAAGCCACAGCATCATTAATGCTACCTGCAAGATTGTTAATCATCTTAGCATTAACATTTTCGGCATGATTCATAAAGCGCGGTATCGCAACAAGAGCCAAAATGACAATGATGGCGATGATCACTACCATTTCCGTTCTACTAAAACCTGGGCTTCTTCGAGTAGAAAAACTATTGCTTGAATTCATGATTTCTTCCTTGAGTTAAAATTTACGACAAATACCAGTCCACAGGGTAGTCAACATTTCCCATTTAGTCAAACACATAGCTCAATAATGCCACTACAACTACTGAGCAAAATTATGATTCGAGCTCCGATTTTGCTTGTGTGGCTTAAAGCCAAGCTGGCCTGCCTTAAAGTTAAAAATACCATCATGCTTAAAATAAAAACCGATTTAGGATTGAGGTGCTATTTTATCTTTTTAGCTTGAGCCTTATGCCAAGACTTCGCCAACTCAAAGCCCACATAAACCAACCCATAGCCCACGATCGCTGAAACAATAGCGAGAGTACTCACCCCAACTAGAAATGGTTTACCCATGGACAGCAACCAGGCAAGCACATGATGATAGATTTCAGGCATACCTGCGCCATGCCACGAAAATTCTGCTAAAGGATGATAGGGAATACGAGTGCCCGTTATTTGTTTTCCGACGGCATAAATTACAAGATTAAGCGGCACAAAAGTAAAAGGATTACTGATCCAAGTAAGCCCTACCGCAATAGGCAGATTAGCGCGAGCTATATACGCGATGAATGCGGCGATCATCATTTGACCGGGCAAAGGTAAGAAAGCCACAAATAAACCTAAAGATACTCCCTTAGCCGTTGGCTGTTGTTCAAAACTCCACAACTGCGGATGCTGTAAATGCTTCGCTAATTTTCCTAAGCTACCTGTCTTTTTCAACTCTTCTGAAGAGGGAATGTATTTCTTTAAAAGTTTCCGCATAATTCACTCATTATTTTTTAGAATCTAACCATACTGTATCAAAGTTAAGCCCGCACCTTAAGACCAGTCTCTATACCCATCGACCTTCGAGATGTAAAGCTAGGGTTTCAACTTGCGAGAAGTTGCGGCGTTCTGATTGAGCAAAAGGCGAGGAATAGTTATTCTATTTCAAGCTTTTTGTGATTGAAGAACGCCTCAAATTCGACTTAAGGTGGAAGCCTAGCTTCGCAGCTTGAGGGTCGATGGGTATATACCCATCGACCTTCGAGCTGCAAAGCTAGGGTTTCAACTTGCGAAAAGTTGCGGCGTTCTGATTGAG
>JBDNGR010000349.1:0-2714 GCA_041689165.1 Coxiellaceae bacterium | reverse complement strand
TACACTGGGATCATGAACATGACTTTGATTTCAAAGGCCATGTCATCTTCTTCAATCGCTTAATTGAAAATTTAATTAAAAATGCTTTTGAGCAAATCGAATTAAAAGGGCGCGGTGAAATATTTATTGTGTGCAAACAAAACGACACGTTTAATACGATCAACATCAAAGACACCGCGGGTGGTGTAACTCAAGCTATCATCGATAACATGTTCAAGGGCATCCGAAGCTCTAAGCAGGGTGGTATTGGCATCGGCCTTTCTTCGGCGAAACAAATCATGCAGGGCATGAATGGCGATATTGAATGCCATCTGGTTGATGGCGATTGTATTGAGCTTGTTTTAAGCTTTCCTAGGACAACCCAGTAGAGCTGAAAATAACACAAGGATGATGCTCACACGGAAATAAAGGCATCATTTATTCAATTGGCTGTTCAACTTATTTAGATGCCCGTAGAAACTACATGATAGATTTTTAGTCAACCTTATGTTAGTTTTTCAGACCTTTAGCCTCCTCACCTAACAGCCGGAGAGTAACTGGTATGTCACGTAATCCCTTGGATTTGCCAGCCGCGCCAGGAGGCAGCCCAGGCTCCGCCGATTTAGCCGCAAGCACATTTTACCCGACGACCCGCCCCTCGGTACTTTACCCCCAAGCCTTGTATGGGGCAGAAGCTGAGCTTGAGGCTGATATTCAAGCCGAAAGCTGCTGGTGGCGCGCTCTTAAAGTGGTGACTCGCGTACTGGCGGTAGCATCAGTATTCGGTGTAGGAGCTTCGGTCCGGCGCGGCACCCTGAGAGGAAAAAGTGCCACTTCTGACACCCCAAGCTATGGGTTAGCCGCCTATCCAACCATACCCGCCTCGCTTCGCGCGACCGGGGGAGCATTTGCTAACACCCCTGATTCAGCACGACATCTGCAGTTAGTGAGTGTAGGTACCCGCTTAGCCGATATCTCCATGTATGCCAACAGCAATACGACTTTTGATGTCCCCTTAACCACTTTTGTCGATTCATCGGGCGCTTATGTAGGCAGTGCGGGCTTTCCCTTTGTTACAGCCACACTCAATGATGATGATCCCTTACCTTCTTCCATAAGCTTTGCTAACTACAATGCTTCGCGCCGCTTTTATTCTCTGTCGATGACAAACTTCGGAACCTCCACCTACCCAAATACCATCAACTCAGTTTCGGGTAGAAAAGCGAGTAATGTGGCGATCGTCAATAATATTGGTTATATCGCCGCTACGAATGCCATTTATTTAAGAGACTTTACAGCGGGCAGCGCGCCCGCCGCTTTAGCACCTGCCACGGCCAGCTTAACGCGGCGTGCAGGGTTATCAGCCTATACGCCTTTTGGCACAGTTATTGAAAGTTTGAGTAATCGCTTGCATATGAGCATTCGTTTACAACCCGGTAATGAAGAAGCTTATGGGATTTTCAACTTTAACAATCAAAGCTCACTTAATTTAATTGGTTATGCTTTAACAACTAACCCCATATATCGCATTGAGCCTTATGCTGATTACACTTTAGTACAAACTTCAACCAGTGTGTTGGCGATTAATACAACTAATCCGCAAGTGCCTTTTGTGGCGTTTGAATTGAATCAGAGTAATTTTACAAAAGTTGGAGCTTTTAACTACCAGCTTCATGGTTTTTCTTTAAAGGATGGCAGATTGGCTGTGACAATGCCGTGGGGCATACAGCTATTGGATTTTTCAACAAACCCTTTAGCAATCCGCCAGAACGCCACTGTTTTGCCCACGCCATCACGATTGATGCTTAAAAGTGATGTAACATTAACTAATCGCACTTTCGGTTTTTTTGGTGATGATCTAAATGGATTTTATGCACTCGATTTCACTAATACTCTTGACCCCGTAACTGTTAGTCAGTTGCTCGCACCTCAGTTAGAATTTGCTGCTATTCGCTCCATCGACATTATAGGCAATCGTTTATTCTTTATTGGCTCCCAAGTATATATCTATGACATTAGTGATGCTCGCAATATCAAATTACTAGCTCAATATCCACTACTTGCTCTATTCCCTGCTATTTTTGACGTTGGTTATGCTGTGCAAAGCCAGTACGTAGTACGAAGAAAAGTAGAGGGTACCCGCTTGATCTTGACTGTGATGTCTGCGACTAGCCAAAACATATGTATTATCGACGCCACCAGTGGCGACATCGCACTCTACGGCAAATTTACTTCTAATCCAGGCTTAGGTGAGCGCGGTCAAACTACCACACTTAAACTATTAGCCAAATTACCGGGCACTACCGCGATTGAACGCTTCGATTACACCGTGCTCGCGCGTCCACCGCAGTATGTCGGGCCAACACCTGCTCGTTTACAAACTCAAGTGATGGCTGCCGCCATCAGTTACTTTTCCGCACTCTCGCGCTTACGCAATCAAGATCTTGATACTATGAGCTTCAGCGCGCGAATCGATGGACAGGCAGCTTTTGCGACGATTGCAACAGCTGCAATTAGACCAATTAGTTTAAGCGATTTTAATAGTAGTATTTGGTCTGGACGTACCAACAACACTATCACTGCTTGTCTCGTCTCAGCATCAAACCAAACCTTACTAGTACTTGCACCTTATGTGAATGGCGCTAGTACGCATATTCTTGACTTACATAATACTACTGGAGAGAGGTTGGCTGGCTATGACCTCCCCTTTACTCTTACACTAACTGTGCCGAGCG
>JBDNGR010000348.1:0-1206 GCA_041689165.1 Coxiellaceae bacterium | reverse complement strand
GCAGCCGTGGTGGGAAAATATTAGTAAGCGACAGGTAAAGTCAGCTAAAATTTATTTTAGAGATATATACCCATCGTACCTCGAGAGACGAAGTTTTAAGTTTCAGCTTGCGAGCAGTAGCCCGATGACGATTGAGCAAGCGACGGAATAGCTGGGCGCTTTCGAGCTTATGTGATTGAGGAAGCGGGCTAATGCGACGTCGAGATGAGACTTACAACTCGCAGCTTGAGGTGCGATGGGTATATGTGTTGGCGGAAAAAATTCAGGTTGTTAGCTTGAGGGAGTATGTTGGCATGGAGTCAAAGGATGAGTAACCAACCCTTCTATCGCAGAAAATCAAATTCCAGCTTAGCCGAAGCTTTTAAGACGGTGGCTCACACTGTGTTGTGGGGTGCGCTTGGGTTGCTGCTTTTGGCAGGGATCTATGCAGGCTGGCGTGCCGCGCATAATCCTTGGATGTTACCTATTCAGCAGGTGGTAGTTGAGGCCGGTGATTTGCATGTGTCACAGGCAGACTTGCAGCGCTTGATTTATGAGAACCTGGAGGGCAACTTGCTGAGCCTAAATGAGTTGAGGCTTAAGAAGGGTTTGCTGCAGTTGCCTTGGGTGGAAAATGTATCAATTCGACGGGTTTGGCCTGGCAAATTGATTGTGAAAATGGCTGAGCAAACACCCGTGGCGCGCTGGGGGCACTCTCAGTTGCTTAATAGAGATTTAGAGCTTTTTTCGCCGCCAATCGATACTTTTCCCTCTAATGTCCCCTCACTTTTCGGACCTGCCAAGTCTGAACATACACTATGGAAGCAATATCAGATTTTGAATCAGCGTTTTGCCCCACTGAAGCTGCAGGTGATTTCTTTACAGCTTAGCCCTAGGCGTTCCTGGAGCTTTCTGCTGTCCAATGATGTCGAGGTCATATGGGGCCGAGAAGATTTAGAGCCGCGACTAGAGCGTCTGGTTCGCCTCTATCCCAAACTTATTGCAGAGCGGCCTGATAGTCTCGCGTTAATCGATTTGCGTTACCCTAATGGCTTGGCAATTAAATGGAAAGATGAGAAACCATCCCCAACTCATTGATCAGTTATTGGCGCTTCAATTGCGAAATTTAAATTAGCTTTTTTTAGCCAGACTTATTCTTGAAGTAGCACGACATTTCGCTGCGAAATCTATGTAATAAAGAGCATTTTAGTGCAAATTTTAATAGTG
>JBDNGR010000347.1:0-4120 GCA_041689165.1 Coxiellaceae bacterium | reverse complement strand
GTTAAAGAGCTGGCCTAAGCCTGTAGCTGCAAGGAACTTATTAACTCCATAGCTCCAGTACTGAACCAGTAAAATTAAAGCACCCACCACCACACTGGCACCGGCCTTAATCTGCATTCCAATCTTGCCTGGAAGTAAAGCGTCACCATACTCTTTTTGCCAATCCTCAAGCACCTTTTGGGCTCGGAAAGTAGATTTTTCACCGGCAAAATAGACATCCAAACCAAAACCCCAAAAGTGCTTTTGTGCTTCAAGAAACTGAGCACTTTTTTTAACATCACGCTCACCAAGAGCCCATTGTTGTGGAACGTTCTTCAAGCGAGTGGCTAACTCTTTAGCAGACTTAAGAACCTCTGGTGAGCGACTTTGATTGCGCTGATATCGCGAAATTTCCAACGATGCCTGGTTATGAAACTTGGAATAACTCTGCTTGATATTTCCAATTCGCGCCACAATCGCTTCGGCGGCTAGCCAATTACTAGAATCTACAGCAGCGACTAACGCCAGCTGCTGAACTTTCAAATCTTCAAGTATTTTACGTGATTTTTTTTCCAATTCAGAGAATAGCGCTATGGGAGCAGTAGCAGGGAAAAGTGTGTGCAATTTTTTAGTTATATCGTTCGCTATTAAATCTGCTTTCCCCCTAAAATCGACCAGGACGGTCGGTGGTGCTAGAGAAGTCACACCCGTAGAAGTATTGGCTGGAGGTACAGAAGCTTCAAGTATTGCACCCGCGCTGCCATCTGCAGGTAGAAAACCAACCGCATCGATTGCAGAAGCACCTGGGCTAGATGTTGGTACTAGACGAGGATCAGTGGGGGGTATCCCACCTCCAGTAGTAGCAGCGGAATCTGTGCCATGAAGTAATGCTTCACTTGAATCTTCTCTAGACATAATGACTCTCCTCAGTAATTAACCCGCCAACCTATTTCTCTATTTGAACAAAGGGCAAAACTCTACAAAAATTCGTTTCCCTTAAGTACTAAGCTAGCAAGCTATTCTTAAGGAAATATTAAAAGCGCCTCTATAAATTGCTTTTTTGTCTTAATACCTTGCTGGCCCGCTTGGCTCAGATCTTTTTATAGTCTATACCGCCACTAAGTTTAGCAGCTTTGAGGAAAAAAGCTCCCGAGATTTGTAAGACTTAAACCCCCTCTTGCGGATCGACATCAATCGACCACCGAACCTGCCGGCTGCTTTTTTGTTGTAACAAAGCTTGCGTCAGTTGGTTGAGTTGTTGTTGCAATAAAGCACGCGGTGCTTGTATCCACAAATGCGCGCGAAAGCGTCCGGCTTTGCGCTCCATGGCCGCACTAATGGGCCCTAGAAGCTGCAAGCGTGAATCTTGCAGTATCGCTTTAATGCTTTCTAGAAATTCGAGCGGCTTGGTTCGGGCACTAGCTTCAGCCCGCACCAAAGCTACATGGCTGAACGGTGGGAGCTGTGCTTGTGCACGCTCTAGTAACAGCCCCTGCATAAAAGCGCTATAGCCTTGCGCTAATAGCAGCTGCAATACTGGATGCTCGGGATGATGCGTTTGAATATAGACTTCGCCGGCATGTTGCGCACGTCCCGCGCGTCCCGCCACTTGCACAATCAACTGCCCCATTCGTTCCAAGGCTCGAAAATCTGCACTGAACAAACCACCATCTGCATCCACGATGGCCGCCAAAGTTAAATTAGGGAAATGGTGACCTTTAGCCAGCATTTGCGTACCAATTAAAATTTGCGCCGCACCACTTTGTACCTCATGCAAGAAAGCATCCATACTACCCTTGGTACGCGTGCTGTCACGATCAATACGCACCACCTTAGATTCGGGAAATAAACCTTGTACCGTTTGCTCGAGTTGCTCCGTTCCTTGACCCACGGGAACTAAATCAGCTGTTTTACATTCCATGCAGACTTTTGGAAGAGCACGCACTGCATCGCAATGATGACAGCGCAAACGCGGAGGATTTTGATGCACCGTGAGTTTAGCATCGCAGCGATCACACTCTGCAATCCAACCGCAATGATGACACAAGCACACCGGCGCAAAACCACGGCGATTTAAAAACAATAAGATTTGTCCGCGGGCTTGCAAGTGCTTATGCATTGCCTCGAGCAACTGTGGGCTTAAGCCTGCCTTTAAGTTTTGGTCACATAGATTAATCAATTTGACGTGTGGCGGCGTAGCAATACCGGCACGCTCTGGCAAGCGTAAATGCTGATAACGGCCACGCTGCATATTATAAAAACTTTCGAGTGAGGGTGTCGCACTACCTAACACAACGGGAATATTATCCAGCTGCGCGCGCATTACGGCACAATCACGCGCAGAATAACGAAAGCCCGTTTGTTGTTTAAATGACAAATCATGCTCTTCATCAAGAATGATTAAACTCAGCTTGTTTAGAGGCAGAAATAGGGCTGAGCGTGTACCAATAATAATCGAGGCTTTAGCTTGCAAAGCCGCCACCCAAGCTGCAAAACGCTTTTTTTCACTAATACCAGAATGATAGCTGATAATCGGTACGGTAAATCGCTCAGTGAAGCGCGCGATGAGCTGCGGTGTTAAACCAATTTCTGGCACTAAAATTAATACTTGTTCTTGTCGTGCTAACACCTCGTCAATCACTTGCAAATACACCTCGGTTTTACCAGAGCCTGTTACACCATCCAGTAAGAAACATTGGAAGTCACGACAAGCTTTAATAGTGTTAACAGCTATCTCTTGTGCGGCGTTCAGCTGTAACTTTGGGTGCGAAGGCGTAGTCGCAGAAGAGATATTGATAAGGGATTCATCCAAAACTAAATCAAGCCCTTGGCGCACCATTTTCGGCAGAGTGCCAACTACTACATCACCAATAGGATGATGATAATAAGCGCTCGCCCAAGTTAAGAATTTTAGTAAGTTCGTTGAGAGTATAGCTTGCGTGTCGATTAATTCGAGCACAGCGCGCAATTTTGCACGGCTTATTGCGGATTCATTGACCACCTCTAACACCACGCCAATCAATTCACGTCGCCCAAAGGGCACCCGCACACGTATGCCTGGCAACAGGGCTGCTTGATTCGAGCTTGGTGCCAAATAATCGAAGCTTTGCGCTAAAGGTGAGGGGACTGCAACCCGCAGTATGGGTGGATTTATCATGCTGGCATGATAGACCTCTTTGGAAACTTCGACTAGCAGCCAATTTCTATACCCATCGTACTTCGAGATGCGAAGCTAGGGTTTCAGCTCGCGACAAGTTGAGGCGTTCTGATTGAGCAAAAAGCGAGGAATAGTTATTCTATTTCAAGCTTTTTGTGATTGAAGAACGCCTCAAATTCGACTTAAGGTGGAAGCCTAGCTTCGCATCTTGAGGTGCGATGGGTATATACCTCTATTCAAGATGCGATGGGTATATACTGATAGGGCATCTCGAGCGTTGCGATACACCCCTAGTCTTAGCTCGCGGGATTTGTCATAACCAAACCCAGACCTTATAATGGCGCGGTTTTGCAACTTAAGGAAAATCCTGTGAGCACATACAGCACTAGTGAATTTAAAAATGGTCTTAAACTAATGGTCGATGGTGATCCTTGCAACATCGTCAGCAACGAAACGATCAAACCTGGCAAAGGCCAAGCTTTCAACCGCGTTAAACTACGCAACTTAAAAACGGGACGAATTTTAGAACGCACTTTTAAATCTGGCGAAACATTGCCCGGCGCTGATGTGGTCGAATTGGAAATGCAATATCTTTATAACGATGGTGAAGATTGGCATTTCATGGCTTGCGATAGCTTTGAACAATTTGCGACCAAAGCAGAAACGGTAGCTGATGCTAAACATTGGTTGAAAGAACAAGATGTTTGCATGGTGACGATGTTTAATGGCCAGCCTTTATCAATTGAACCACCCAATTTTGTCACTTTAAAAATCACTGAAACTGAACCGAATTTACGCGGCGACACCAGCGGCGGTGGCGGTAAACCTGCCACTCTCGAAACAGGCGCTGTGGTGCGCGTACCGCTGTTCGTAGCAGAAGGTGAATTGATTAAAGTGGATACCCGTACAGGCGAATATGTATCGCGGGTGAAGGAATAAACTGGGCTGTAGCAACTGTCTTGAAGCTTAAGCTTCAAGACAGTT
>JBDNGR010000346.1:0-10778 GCA_041689165.1 Coxiellaceae bacterium | reverse complement strand
ATCTTGAGGTGCGATGGGTATATATACTGCCATTGAATTAATCCTGCTATCACCGCTAATACTGCTATGAAATACGCCAAACAATTCAATTTTCCATTGTAAATAAACATCATAATGGCACTAGTTACTACACCGGCAATACTAATGCCACTGGAATAGAGTGCCATTTTTAAGCCCATGCCTTGTTCGCATGATTCTATGGCCAAACGATTGAGTGGGGAAAATGCTAAACCCGCGCCGAGACCATACAGCATCAGCGGCATAACTAAGCCCAATATCATCTCAGGTGCCAGAGTAGCTAATATAGCTGTGCAGATTCCAGCGCTTGCACAGCAAGCGATGCCGGAGTAAATCAGTTGTTGTGGTTTGTAGCGTTCTATAAAAATCTTAACTAAGCGCGTACCCATTATAAAAGTACCAAAAATAAGCGCCTGAAAAAATGTAAACATTAATACCGAATAGTGAAAATCACTCACCACTAAAAATGCTCCAGCACTTATCCAGGCAATGAAACCTGCAAATAAGCAACAGAAAGTTAAGCTGTGTCTTCGAAAATCGCGATTCTTTAGAATCAGCCAGTAGTTATGCAATAATTTTTTAAAGTGCAATGGATGTAATTTTTTACCATCAGGGTTTGTTTCTGGCATGTATTTGAAGAGTAGGGCGATACTCAAACTTCCTGCGATACTTAATGTAATAAAAATAATATGCCAATCGCCATACAGTAGTAATACCCCGCCAATGATCGGACCAATCGCTGGCGCTAAAATAGTTATGCCACTCATCCAGGCGAGTACTTGGATGGCCTTTTTCTGTTCGAGCGATTCATGAATGGCCGCATAGCCTGCCACAATGGCCGAGCAAATGGCTGTCCCTTGAATAAAGCGTGCGATCAGTAAATAAGTAAGGTCATTAGTAATAGCGCATACATAAGTAGACAGTAGGAAAGATACCGCGCCGCTTAACAAAACTTTCCGTCTACCATAGCGATCAGACAATGGACCGACCAACAGTTGTAAAGAGCAGCTGCCTAAAAACCACAGGGTTAACGTTAATTGAACCCTATCAAAAGAAACGCCAAGATCACTTGCCATTTGTGGCAATGCTGGCAGATACATATCTGTGCTGAGATAGGCTATTAGCTCATAGCTGACTAAGAGGGCTGGGAATAACATAAAAGAGGTTTTTTTCATGGTGGGTCCTTGAGGACGGTTTACTTAGCAAAAAACACTCAGCGTACTGATGGCGTTTGGATTAATCAAGCTTAAGCGCCGTCTTGTAGCGGCAATTTAATAATGTCACCTTTAGCAATTTAGAGATGTCACCCGGGTTAGGGATTCAGCTAGTCTGAAGACCCACTAAACCCCGGTGGCTGACGATACGAGAGCTATAGTTACATTCTCGAACTAGGACTGAGGGCTACTGCGCTCTTTTCTAGATAAGCCGCTACCAAGACGTGCTCAGCTTCGCTTAGATCCGCACGAGCTAATAAATCTGCGAAACCACTAACTTTAGTTAATTTTGCTAAGATTGGAGCCGCAGCAGCTGCCAACTTCAGTTGAGTATTTTCATCAACAAGTTCGTCAGCAACGGTGTTAAGTTCAGCTATTCGGCGTTGGTCAAGATTATGCCGATCGCTGTATGCCTTTAGCAGTGTACCGCTTGAGTGAGAGCCAAGACTGGATTTTTCTCGTTTCATTATGCGAGTCTCTAATTCATAAATGCGTAAGCGATCCTCGCGATTTGTTCGGATTAGTAGGTTAAGGATTGAGTAGAGCTCATTATCTAGGATTTGTAATAAAGCTCGACGCAGCAGGTATTCTGTCGAGAAATACCAACGTGGATTCCACCATTCGCTACTTAAATTTGTTTGAATGAGACTGCGTACCGTTTGAGCGAGGTCGGTGGCAGTTTCAGCTATTGCCATAACGCTGCCACATTCATTAATAAATGCTGTTATTGAGACCTGGGGGCTTTTCAACGGCTTTTGTATGATGCACATAGCTTCGATGAGGTTGAGTTTTAGTTCTTCTTGAATTCGCATAATAGCTCCTTAGGTAAAACGTGGTGCATTGGCAGCAGATTTTAGTGCAATATTTTCAATAACAGCGTGATCCGATTTTCGAGAAACTGCAGGGCTTGTATTTATTTTTGCTTTGAGTGCTGCAATCAATGTGCGACATCGAATATTCAGCTTTAGTTTAAAATTCGGATCCTCTGTGTTATTTCGACAGGATTGAATATCAATAAGAAAACCGGCCACTATGGGATTAGTATTAATAAGATAGTTTTCAATTAAGTTAAGCTTGTCTGTATAAGCTGCTGATGCGGCGATGTTGGCCTGGATAAATTCAAGATAATTGAGAATAAAGAGATAAAGTGTTTCTTCAATGGGGTTTATTGGGGCGACGGCTACAGTGGATGCGTGAGTGGGCGCATAAGCCGAATCCATTTTTAAACGTGATTCTTGATAGCCGTTCTGATAGTGCTCAAGTTCTATTTTAAGTTGTTCTTCCGTTAGTGCAAGAAGAGTGGGGAGCGGGCTTAATGCCAATTCTCGTAAACGCATGGGTTCGTAAATGATTTTTGCAGTGCGTGTTTCAGGATCTATTTCATAGAACTGATCGATGATTAGGCCGAGTGCTCTTAAGCGAAAATTGAGACGATTAGCCGAATCGATATTTAAGTTATTTAATGATTCAATAATTTCGTGGTAGAGACCCATGATGATGGCTTGAGTAGATGGTAGTTTGTAAAATGCCAAGCTTTCTGATTCTGCTGCAATTTTTAGTTCAGGAATATAGACGTAAATTTTAAAGGCTTCAACTTGGTTGGCTAGAATGCTCAGTTTGTGGCTGATAATGAGCTCACAAGCTTTTCCTAATGAACTTTGATAACGAGTGATTAATTGGAGCTTTTTGTGATCTTTTATAAAGTGTAGCTGTTCATTACATAATTCATTTGCTAACTCAGTTTTTGCCACTTGAATGCTCTGCTCTAACTCACCTAGTTGTTTGAGCTCTTGATTGATTTTGGCAAAAGAAAGTGTGGTATCGCTAATAGTGAGTGTTCTTTTATCCTGCAAAAGCTTTTGTTGTGCAATAAGATAGCAATATTTATCAAAAAAATGATAGCGATAACGGTAGCTGGCAAACAGCCAATACCAAAGCCAATTAACTTGGTTTATCAAGTAAGTATAGATAGTAACGGGCACAACTTGCACACCCTTGGTGGCTCTATTTAGCTGAGCGAATTCTTCGTTTCCTTTGTTCCAGCTGAGGTTGTTGAGTCGCTTAATTTGATTGGGAGTGCCATGTGCTCTAATAATTTCCTGTACTTTGGTAAAACTGATTAGGTTGAGATCGCGCCGTGCTTTGCTCGGAAATTCAAATTTAGGAGCCAGACTATTCAGCTCTGCAATAATGTTGAATAAATTATCAGAGTAGCGAATATCATGAGTAGCATCAGCTTTTTCCAAACGATCGCTTAAGTTTTCAGTCCAATCATTCCTCACGCCATTTAAATTTTTTATCAGTTGCTTAAGATAACTTTTCTCAATTGAAGTTCGATGACTATGGACTTTCAGCTTATCAAGTTGCATGATCATAATAGGTATCTCTGCCATGGGTTCTTCTAGTGCAATTAAAGCCGCCGTACTGTAGCTTTCAAATGCCAATGACGAGTCGTTGGCAAGATGCTGTAAGCGTTGTAGTAGAGTACGTTGTTCTTTGGGCGTGTCGCTTGCTTCAATCTGCTCTGTTAAGAATTCAGTTTCTATTAGTTTCTTGATGAGAGTTTTACGTTGCTGATGAGCTAGCGCACGGTGTCGATTAGCTTCAAGCTGGGCGGCACCCGTGATGGCGCTTCGATATGGTTTAATCCGCGGTACTGCTGTTACATGCGCGAGATCTTGTTTGTGTGCGATTTGTAATTCGTGCCTAAGGCTGTCATTTGTTTGGGCATACAAGCCCAAGTAGCTATCTTCTGCCAAATTAATACATTTATAAAAATTACGTAGTAAGCTGAGTTCGTGATAATAAAAAGAGCTTATGTTTGAGCCATTGAATTCGCTGAACTCTAAAAATTTAAACATTGTTTTCTCCCGCTAAATTGTTTAGAAATTTTAGCGAGAGAAAATTATTTTCATATACCGTGATTTGGCTTTAGTTTAAGTTTCACGCTGATTAACCACGGAATAGCACAGAGTTGTGCGGCTACGCTGAAAATCACCATAAAAGTGAGCGAATATTCATAGAGAAAGCCCAGCACGGCGCTTCCCAGAAACCAGGCCAAGCCATAAATCATATTAAATAAGCCATAAGCAGAGGCGCGTTTGTTTGAGCTGATCATATTCCCTACAATGGCGCGCATTAATGAGTCTTGCGCGCTGACACTAATGCCCCACAACATAACGCCTATAAAGGCGGTGACTCCGTTGCCGAAAAACACTAAGGGGGCGAAAATCGCCGTGACGAAAGTCACGATAATTAATAGGCTAATGCCGATGCGGTCATATAAATGACCGAGTAGGGGTGCCAAAAGGGCGTTCATCCCCATCGCGGCGCCATAACTGATGGGGATAAGCGTGGGGGACATAATGCCGGCTTTAGCAAAGTGAAAGGAAATTAATGGAAAATTAGCGAAGCCTAAGCCAATGAGTGAGATCGCAATTATGTAAATCCAGAAGGTGACGGGAGCATGATTAGCTTGAATTTCAAAACGTTTGATATTGAGTTTTGCCGGATCTTTAAATAAGTGATAAGCAATAGCAAGTATCAATAGTGCGATAGCTGCAGGAATGCTCAAAGCTTCAAAACCCTCTTGGTAGCTACCTTTCAAGTACAATACTAGAGCGATGACTAGAGGCCCTAATAAACCTCCGATTTGATCCAATGCCTGATGCAGGCCAAAACCCCAGCCCATGCCGATGGTTTGACTGGCTTGTGAAAGCATTGCATCGCGCGCGGGTGTGCGAATCGCTTTACCGAAACGTTCCGCCACTATTAAAGCGGCGGCTATTTGCCAATGGTTGGTTAAAGCTAGAGCGGGGATAGCAAGCAAGTTGATGGTGTAGCCGACAAAAGTAATTAACCAATAACGATTGGTCTTGTCAGCCATGTAACCGGAAACCCAACGTAAGGCATAGCCAATAAATTCACCGAAACCGGCAATCAGACTTACCATAGTGGCATTAGCTCCCAGCTCGGCTAAATAAGCACCCGTGATGCTGCGTGCTCCTTGATAAGCCATATCGGAAAATAAACTAATAACACCCATCAGAGCTACGAAGCCGAGTGCCCGACGAGATGCAGGTGATTTTTTTTTAAAAAGCATAAGAATCCTGATGGCGCGTAGTCTCGTGCCTGTTGTCGATTGCCTCGCAAAAGCAATTGACGACAGCCTCTATGAATGTTCATATTAACATCAAGTAGGAAAAGGGAAAAATGAGAGACTTAACGGGTGATCATAGAGTGACTGTCGCTGTCGACCGTTTAGTTAATGAATTAGTTATGCCCTATGTGGGTGAATGTGGTTTAGGCGACCCTCATCAATACGACCCCGATACTTTCGGTGCTTATGGTTTGGAAAATGATCTTAGTTTAGCTGAAGCGCAAACAGAAACAGAAATGGAAACAGTCTAGGGCTTTTTGCCCAAATAATTGAGGATTGAGCGGTGAGTGAAAAACTGGATTTAGATGTGCACCTTATCAAGGTTGTAGAGCAATTAAATGAAGAATTGCAGCCTTTTATTGAAGAAGAACAAGATATGGTTGAGTCCATGAGCAAAAAAACCCCTGTTATAGGGGGTGGTCAGAAAGATGTTGAGCAAGAGCCTTCGTCGTTGGCTGAAAATCTCCCTGATAGTTCAACTAATAATTTGATTAATGAAGAAGAGTTAGGCCCTTAAAATTGTATAATTCAATACGTATTATTCTCGTTGAAACCAGTCATCCTGGAAATATTGGTGCTGCAGCCCGTGCAATGAAGAACATGGGTTTGCAAGACTTGTATTTGGTTAAGCCTTTCGAATTCCCAAGTGCTCAGGCAACGGCGCGTGCTGCAGGTGCTGACGATATTTTAGAAAACGCTGTGATCTGTGAAAATTTAGAAGAATCTTTAGCTGATTGTGAATTAGTTTTTGCGACCAGTGCACGTTCGCGACACTTGAGTTGGCCCAGTTGTAATCCGCGTGAATGTGCAACACGCATTGCGCAACACTCGGCACAAAATATCGCTATTGTTTTTGGAAATGAACAGAGTGGTTTAACTAATGAGCAACTTGCGCAAGCGCATTATCATGTTTCCATTCCAACCGTTGAAAATTTTAGCTCGCTTAATTTAGCCGCAGCTGTGCAAGTGCTGGCTTACGAATGTCGCGTGCAGCAAGATTTTCCGAAAAATAGGGTCAAAAAAGATGATGAATTAGCAACGCAAAAAGAAATGCAAAGTTTTTATGAGCATATCCAAGCCAATATGCAAGAAGTGGGTTTCTTGAATACCGCGCATCCACGGCGCTTATCACAGAGAATCAAGCGCTTATTTAATCGAACACAGATGACTAAAACGGAAATTAATATTATGCGTGGCTGGCTTTCGGCAATTAACAATGCCCTTAAATTTAAAAACCATAATTAGGGCCTATTCCTAAAGCTATGTTGGGCTGAAAAAGCGGTGCAGTCGGCTAAAATGCCACAATTTTTTCATTATATAGAGTAACTATTTTGTGGAATTTTTCCTCGACTCTCGGCTTTTTCGTTTCTAGCAAAACTTTAGGGACAGGCCCTAGCCTAGACGCTCGCACTACAATCCATCTGCCGTTTTTAGCTCAAAAAGAAAAATCTCTGAGTATGCTGTGGGTAATTAGTTGAGAACTTGTGATTAAAAAATCAAAGCTGCTTTTTAATTGAGCAAAATGTTCTAAAATTAATCAATAAAAAATATTATTTATAAATGTTTTATTTTTGCTAGAAGAAAAAAAGACCCTATGATAGTCTCATCGTTCTACCGTAAGGCATTATGGAAATCGGGTAACTCCTTTTAAGCCTGTCGATTTTTTAGCAAATGCTGTTCGCAAAGAAATCATGGGAAGTCTTCACTTTTGAAGAGTATGCCGCAGACCTTAAACCGGTGAAAAAAGCCAGCTTTTGAAAGCTGGCTTTTTTTATTTGGGGGTATGGTGCGGGTTAGGCTGCGCATGCTCGCAGACTTGCAAGCTCAGCCCAACCTACCCAAAATACCTTAATTCTCCCCTCCTAGCCCCTGATTGGTATAGAATGCTGGGCATGCAATTACCTATCTATCTAGATTATATGGCAACGACGCCCGTCGACCCGCGGGTGGCTGTCAAAATGAACGAATGTCTGTTAGCTGGTGGCGTCTTTGGCAATCCATCTTCAACTAATCACCGTTATGGCTGGGAAGCGCTCGAACGAGTCCAGTTGGCACGCGAGCAGGTAGCTCGACTTGTCGGTGCCGATCACCGTGAAATCATTTGGACTGCTGGTGCTACTGAGGCTAATAATCTCGCGATTAAAGGGGCGGCTCAGTTTTATCAGCGCAAAGGCCGACACTTAATTACGATGACCACCGAGCATAAAGCGGTGTTAGATGTGTTTGATTATTTAGCGCGCCATGGCTTTGAAGTCACCTATCTGAATCCTAAATCTAATGGTTTATTGGACATTGATGCTTTAGTTGCAGCGATGCGTTCGGATACTGTGCTAGTGTCGATTATGCAGGTGAATAATGAAATTGGTGTTATTCACGATATTCCACAAATCAGCGCTATCTGCCGCTCGAAAGGCGTTTTATTGCATGTTGATGCGGCGCAAAGCGTGGGCAAAGTGGCTATTCAATTGGATCAATGGTCAGTCGATTTGATGTCATTTTCAGCTCATAAAGTTTATGGGCCTAAAGGCATTGGCGCACTGTATGTGCGTCGCAAACCAAAACTACATCTCGAGCCCCTCATTCACGGTGGTGGGCAAGAACAAGGTTTACGCTCAGGTACTTTGCCCACGCATCAAATAGTGGGTATGGGTGAGGCCTTTCGGCTCGCACAAGAGTTGCTAGAAAGTGATACGCAACGTATTGCCGAATTACGTGATCGCTTGTGGGCGGGTATTAAGCATTTATCAGGTTTAACTATTAATGGTGATTATCAACAACGAGTGGCGAGTAATTTGAATCTTTGTTTTGCAGGTATTGATGCAGAAGCTTTAATGGTGTCATTGCGTGAGTTAGCTCTTTCCAGTGGTTCTGCCTGTGATTCTGCTACTATTCAAGCTTCGCATGTTTTAATGGCTTTAGGTTTGACACGCACTCAGGCGAATAGTTCGGTACGTTTTAGTTTGGGACGCTTTACTACTAAAGAAGAAATTGATTTTGCAATTGCTGAAATAATCAAACAAGTTGAACGCTTAAGGCGTATAGCCATTTACTGAAAGATGAACTATTCTGCTAAAATTTTAGAGTATTTTGAACAAAGATCACATGCGGGCGCTTTGCCTGCAGCGACAAATGTTTTGGTTGGTGAGGCTTCTGCTGCAAACGAAGAATTACTACGCTTTTATGTGCAAATTGAAAATCAGCAAATTCAGCGCTGTACTTTTCAAGCCAATGCCTCGGTGGCTAGTATCGCAAGTGCTGAATTTTTAGCGCAGTGGTGTGAGCAAAAAAGAGTTGATGAACTAGCGACTTTAAGTGCGGAATTTATTGCGGAACAATTAGCCCTGCCAGCTGTAAAAATTCATTCGGTGCGCTTGGCTCTTAGTGCGCTAAACAGCGCAATAGCTTATAAGGAAAAAAAATGAAGAATTTGCTTAAGATTTTCGCTTTAATGATGTTACTCAGTGTATCAAGTGTTCAGGCAGATTCTGTGGTGGATGCGGCAGATTTAGGTGATGCAGATAATCATTTTTCCGTAATTAATACCGCCGCTTGTCCTGAGACAGTCCAGCAATCGCTATTTGAGCAACAAGCTTGGGCTGCCGTAATCATTCCACGCGATCTCAAAGAAGGTTTGTATCAATTAAAACTACAGGGAGTGCGTGGCCACTTACTTTATTTTTCTGAGCAACCTTTTCGTATGGGACGAATCAATAATATTCGTTTCTATAAGCTTTGGCTTAAATCAGCAAAAGACAATGACAAGCTGAATGTGAAAGCCTATATGGAAGGCACAACTGAAAAAACGCAGAATTATATTTTTCAACTTTCTAATCCGATTTACAAAGCTACGACTGTTAGCTTTGACGCGAAGCTAGTCAGTCAGGCAGAAATTAACGCTCGCACGCACTTCACCGATGTGACTTTAATCATTCAAGTGCCTGAGTGTGCAAGCTGCGCTGAGTTTCCGTGCCTTAGCTGCTGAAATGGCGAGCGGTGAGTCCGTCATTGTGGCTCCTGCAATTGAAACAAGAATCCTTCATAATTGAAGATGTCTTTGCAAAATTTGCAATTGATTTTCCAAGCTATCGATTTGATCTAATAATTCAAGCGCTAAAGCCACGCCTGGTAGATTGACCTCTAAATCTTTTTTAAAGCTCATAGCGCGTTTGGCGCGCGCAAACGAGACTGAATCAAAACTCCAATTATTAGGGCCAGTGCCAGTCGGGTGCAGTAAATTCAGTTCAACCATTTCAATAATGAGTATTTTATCAGTACGCAGAGTTAAGCTTAATTCCTCTAATGTTAAGGCCTGTGTACCTTGAATCACTTGTCCGGATACTGCATCGAAGTTAGCCATATTCACCTCTTAAGAATACAAATTTGTTCTGGGATTAAAAGGCATGTTTTCAGCCATTTTTTGATAAAGCTCGCGTTGTTGCTCGGTAGTGGCAGGCGGTGTCATTATTTTTAAAAGCACATATTGATCACCCGCAGGATTGCCTGGTAAGCCGCGTCCTTTTAAACGAAGTTTTTGACCACTTTGCGCATTGGCGGAAATTTTCAGATCCACTTTTCCACCTAGAGTAGGAATGGCTATAGTCGCACCTAAAGCTGATTCCCACGGAGTAATGGCTAAGCTTAAGTAAATATCTTTGCCTTCAAGGTTGAATAAACGATCGGTTTTAATTGTAACTTCTAAGTACAGATCACCCGCGGCACCACCATTAAAGCCTGGAGCACCTTGACCACTCAAGCGAATTTGCTGAGCTTCGGTAATGCCCGCAGGAATCTTCACGTTTAGATTGCGAGCTTTAGTTTGAATTTGTCCCGTTTCTGGATTCACTTCTTCGCCTTGTAAATTTAAATTACACGTGGTGCCGTAATAGGCGTCTGCCAGACTAATCTGGATTTTTGCATGTTGATCAGAGCCTTGATGGGCGCGTGCTGTACCTGTTCTTGCATGCCAGGCATTAGCTTTGCCAAATAAGGAACTAAAAAAGTCACTGAATTCAGCTGGATCAAATTCAGCGCCTTGTCCTTGACTCGGACCTTGTTGATATTCCCAGTCTGGTGGGGGACGAAAGCCTTCATGCGATTGCGGGTTACCGAGTTGATCATAAGCTGTACGCTTTTGTGTATCTTGTAAGACTTCATAAGCTTCGCGCACTTCTTTAAATTTTTCTTCAGCATTAGGTTCTTTGCTAACATCGGGATGATATTTGCGCGCGAGCTTACGATAGCTTTGCTTGATTTCATCGCTACTCGCGGTTTTTTCCAATCCGAGGATCTTGTAATAATCTTTGTATTCCATTAACTCACCACCATGACTGATTTTCCGTAACCTTGTTGATCTAATAGAGCTTTAATCTGAAGGCTTTCACTGGGAT